>JAFGGA010000164.1 GCA_016930835.1 Deltaproteobacteria bacterium | reverse complement strand
TGTTTCGTGATTTTGATCCTCACCATATCGGTAATATGCCTGCGGGTCAAAATCACTCCAACTTCGCTTTATAGTCAGGCTTTCGGCACCTCGCTACGACAATTGGTGCAAGATTCAGGCATTAACTTACAAATATGCTTTTTCACGCATAGTCCTAACCCCTCAATGATCCGCCATCGATGGAAAATACACTCCCCGTGACATAGGAGGCCTCATGAGAGGCCAGGTAGACCGCAGCGTAACCGATATCTTCTGGGGACCCAATCCTGGGAATCAAACGTTGTTTGAACACCTGATTATCCTTAACGGCTAATCTTTTTCGCGCCTCAGCAGACCCGGGAGTATCAACTCCTCCCGGGCAGATCACATTTGCCCTGATGTTATAATCAGCAAGCTGTAAAGACAGGGATCTCGTAAGGGCGATAATACCTCCCTTGGAAGCCGCATATGCCAGATTGGGTGATTTAATCAAGCCGGCTATGGATGAGATGTTGACAATCGATCCACCACCGCTCTTTATCATTTCAGGAACTGAATATTTGCAGCAAAGAAAAACGCTCTTTAGATTGATATCAATAATCCTATCCCAGTAATCTTCCGCCAAGTCCGTAAACAGGCCTCTCTCATCGGAAAGGATTCCCGCATTGTTACACAGTGTCGTGAGCTTCCCGTATTTTTCAACTGTTCCTTTGACAAGGCGCTTAACCTCAGGGGAATTGGAGACATCCGTTTGGATGAAAACAGCTTCCCCGCCATCAGATAGAATCATTTTGACCGTTTCTTCACCTTTTTCAGCTACGATATCAGCCACCACCACTTTTGCCCCCTCTCTTGCAAAGAGGGTGGCTATTCCCCTTCCAATCCCGGCTCCAGCGCCAGTGACTATGCTTACATGGTCTTTTAATCTCATCACCATATTCCTCCATTAAAGAGATGCAAGGGAATCATGGAACATCGGAGTATCGCGAAAATTTTATATGATATCATTTCGTTTGTCTTGAAAAAAGTAAAAGGATTGTATGTCTATGTCATCCTCGCCGCGCATGATTCAGCGGGATAAGCTCTAGCGGGAATCCAATGATTTTAAGGAGATATGTGCTTCAGCACAGCGGGAGTCCCAATCTAAAAGATTTTTTAGAAGATCATCCATTTTTTCAACCCATCAACCCTATAATCTCGGCGACATCATCAACATTCCCCAGTTCATGAATCGCTTGGATGATGTATTCAATCTTTTGATCGGGTAAAGGTTTTCTTCCGTGGGTGGCGCAGTCTCTAAACTTGCTGGCCAGATCGTCCCAGCTTAGGGGTTTGTCCGGATGTCCCGTGGCAACATCTTCACGCCTTGAATAGACTGTATCCGAGGCTTTCATCTTTATTTCAACTATGGCGGGAAAGATGTCTTTGCCTCTCACTTCAGCATCTACCCTGGGGATTACCTTCCGGGCAACATCAAGGATTATGGGATCTTTTATCGCCTCGGCGGTAAAGTTCTCTATTGTTACTTTTCCCTTCATCAGCGCGGTGGCCACCACCCAAGGTATACTGAATTGAGCATCAACCGTTACACGGGGATTTTGCTTTATTTCCAGTGGTTCACAGACATTTCTTGAGTATTCACTGGCATGCACGATTATCTGTTCCACATCCTCCGGCCTTATTTTATGTTCTTTGACCAGTGCCAGTGTGGCTTCGATGGCTGTCTCAGTCGCCGAACAAGCAGGGAATACTTTAAAACCCAGGTTCACGATTGGAAAATATTTGCCCAGGTCAGCCAGCAGGGTTTTATTATCGTATTCACCACGGTGATACACATTGAACAGACCGAATTTGCCTTCAAAACAGTTTTTGGCCCCGGTAATGCCCTTGCTTGCGGCCAATGCCGAGAATACCCCTGCCTGCGAGGCCAGTCCCGCCGCCATCCGCTTGCTGAGCGCACCGTCTACAATGGGCTGCCGGGTCCCGGCGGCATGGGAATATGCGATACCAAAAGCGTTGACCATTTGATCCTCGTCCAGGTTTAATAGCTTGCCCGCAACGCTGGCGGCCCCGAATACCCCGTACAGAGGGGTGTATAACCAGCCGGGGCCCAATGCCAGGGGCTTGCTCGCTTCTCCCAGCCTGCACTCGACATCGATTCCCAAGACCACAGCGGTAATCAGATCTTTGCCATTTACATTCCCTTTTCTTTCAGCAATGGAAAATGCCGCCGGTATGATGGAAACACCAACATGACCGGTTGACAGAATCACATCGTCGTAATCCAGCGAGTGGGCCGTGGTGCCGTTTACAAGCGCCGCGAATGGGGCCGGCACCTTCATTCCAAACATGATAACCGTACTCTCCTCCTTGCCGCCCCATTCCCCCACAAGGGTCATTAGTTCTTTGCCGCCGGATTCGCTGCTTCCCGCGATGGCTACACCCAGGGTGTCGAGGATATCCTTTTTCGCGATCTCGATCGTTTCAGCAGGAAGGTCATGATAACCGAGTTTTACAAGATTCTTTGCTAATCTATAACTGGCATCCATGTTTACGTCTCCATAATGTTTTTTAGCGGGCTGTTTATTATTCAAATACTCCTGAAGTGAATAATTCAATAAATTCATCATCGGGCATTTCTAATATCTCCCGACAGACTTGCTCCGTATGCTCACCGAGTCCGGGACCGGGAGTGCTTGTTTCATAGGGGGTTTTGGAGAGTTGAAATCCCAAACCCTGGTGCGAAAGGGTTTCCCCTTCACCGATATCCAGTTTCTGTAAAAACCGTCGCGTTTTTACCTGTGGATCCCGCAGCAGATCGGCAGCGGTCTCTACAACCCCTGACGAGATACCGTGGCCTTGCAAAAGATTCATTACTTCTTCCGCGCTCATGTTCATCGTCCACTCTTCGATGTGTCTATTCAGTTCTTCCTCGTTCTTTTTTCTCTCCACCAGACCGGCAAACTTGGGATCTGACGTCCATGGAGGATTGCCTATTGCCATGATAAAGGCATTCCATTCCTCATCCGTAAATACAGCAATAGTACACCAGCGGTCATCGCCCTTGCACCGGAATACACCATGGGGAGCCGCATAATCGCATTTATTGCCGTTTCTGGTTTGTGATCGATGATTGGCAAAATAATCAAGAATCGCTGGTGACAGGTAATGCAAACTGGCTTCGAACTGCGCCAAGTCCAGGCATTGTCCTTTGCCGGTTTTGCGTTTGTAGTCGAGAGCTCCCGCAAGCATGCCAACACTTAGTGCCGGCACGGTCAGATCCGTATAGGCACCCCAAGGTGGTATCGGGTCACGGTCAGGATATCCCGTAAGGATGGTAAAACCGCATAGACCCTGCAATTCCGTTCCTGTTACGCTCAACCTGCTTTGAGGGCCATGCTGCCCGGCAAAAGAAGAGCGGAACATGATAATAGAAGGATTTATCTTTTTTAGATCTTCATAACCCAGTCCCAACTTTTCCATGGCCCCTGGGCGCATATTTTCCGCGACAATATCAGCCCAGGCTACGAGCCTTCCTGCGATTTCAATGCCTTTCGGGTGCTTGAGGTTAATGGCGATGCTTAATTTATTGGCATTATCATTTGAAAATTGCATGCTGCGGCTTAATCCGGCTTTACCCTTTATATAGGGCGGTGACGTCCTGACTCCATCAGGTTTTGCCATGGACTCCACCTTAACGACGGTCGCACCGCATTTGGCAAGATAGATAGTGGTTAATGGACCTGCCGCGATCCAGGTAAAATCAAGAATTTTTACGCCTTCAAGTGCTTTGCTTTGCATGATTACCTTCTCCTAAATAACATTTGCAGCCTTTAAAAGGGCCAATTCTTCATTGGAAAATTCCAGCCTTTCCTTGTAAATCTCTTCATTATGTTGACCGATGGATGGAGCCGGCCGAGTCTTCAGGCATGGTGTTTCTGATGCTTTGATAAAAGCGCCTGGATATTTTATGCTTTTTCCCCATTCCGGTTGTTCGGCCTCATGCCAGTATTCACGGAATGCCAGTTGAGGACTATTTGCTACCTCTTCAATGGTCGACACAGGCAGCAGCATTATGTTTCTGGCCAGCGCTCCTTCAAACAACTCCTGCCTGGTGTGCGACATGAAGAATTTTCCGACCGGATCCTCAAACTTCTTATACATTTCGTCGTCCGCCTCATCCATATCCAGATGCTCCCAGTCAACGTTCAACATGAAATCAGTCGCCATATTTTCTTCGGACATCCATTTAACCAGCTCTCGATTCGTAGCGACCGCAAAGGTTCCACCATGAAGCCGAAAGGTGATCCAGCCGTCTTTACAGGCCCAGAGCATCTTGTTTGGAGTATGCCTGATAACCCAATATGCTCCTCCTCTCTTCATAACCCGTTGATTGACCTCACATTCAGGAAGGATACCAATCGTGGCCTTGATCATGGAATCCCGAATGGATACGTCAACATATTGCCCCTCGCCGGTCCTTTCACGGTAATAATGAGCTATCATGCTGGCTCCGAAACCCTCCGCCGCACCGAGTGAATAGGTTTGCGGAACGCTGATTCTTAGCGGGGTACCATCCGGATCACCAACCAGATACATTAACCCTGACATGGCAAAACACATCAAGTCGGAAGATTTGTACTGACTGTAGGGACCTTCCTGCCCGAAAGGGGTAATGGAAGTCATGATAATGCGGGGGTTTATCGCACTCAATTCCAAATAACCAAGACCGAGTTTATGCATATAACCTGGTGAAAACGATTCGATCACAAAATCGCTGTCCTTTACAAGCCTCTTGAATATCGCTTTTCCGTCATCGGTTTCAATATTTAAGGTGATACTTTTTTTATTGGTATTATAACCCGCATAATAAAGACTTGCCTCCTGGCCGGGAGTATCATTCATGAACGGGGGCAGATTTCGAGCGCGGTCCCCACCCAGAGGTTCTATTTTGATTACTTCCGCTCCCAGACTTGCCAGAAACTTTCCGCAAAGCATGCCTTTTTCATCCGTAAGATCAAGCACCTTGAAGGATTCCAGTATGCTTGAAGATGTGGTTGATTCAAAGTTCATACGGCACTCCTGTTTAAAAAAAAATCTTTGATAGGTTCTTCTTATCCACAAACCAGCGTTTATGGATTTGTGCTATCAGCAATCAGCCAAAGAATATAATACCTGAATCTTGCACCAATCATCTACTGCGGCTTGAAGCGCCTTGACGATAAAGCTTGTTTCGTGATTTTGATCCTCACCATATC
>JAFGGA010000163.1 GCA_016930835.1 Deltaproteobacteria bacterium | reverse complement strand
CACTCATCAATCTAAAGAAAAATCAAATCATCGGGTAATATTATGCATAAAGAAGATGAAACCGTTTATCTCGTTGACGGTAGCTCTTATATCCATCGGGCCTACCATGCCATTGGTCATCTTTCGAACTCAAAAGGCTTTCCCACCAATGCCATATTCGGCTTTACCAAGATGATCCTTAAGCTTTATCAGGACAGACAACCTGAATTTTTAGCCATCGCTTTTGACGCAAAGGGGCCAACCTTTCGGCATAAACTTTACAAGGATTATAAGGCTACACGTCCACCCATGCCTGATGATTTGATTGTCCAGTTACCATTCATCAAAAAGATCGTACAGGGGTTGAATATAAAAATGCTTGAGATGGAAGGATTCGAAGCAGATGACATCATCGGTACCTTAGCCAGGCTTGGTGATGAAAAAAAATTTCATGTCATCGTGGTCACCGGAGATAAGGATTTTAAACAACTTCTTTCAAAACATATATCCATGTGGGATACCATGAGGGATCGGGTTACGGATCTTAATACGCTACATGAGGAATATAATCTGGAACCACGGCATATGATTGAACTTATGGGGCTTTCCGGTGACAGTTCCGATAATATCCCCGGTGTCGTTGGTGTGGGTGAAAAGACTGCCACTGAGTTGATTCGAGAGTATGGAACCATCGAGAATCTCTATAAAAACCTTGATGGGATCAAGCGAGAGAAACTCAGGAAAAATTTAGAGGAGCATAAAGAAAAAGCCTTCTTGAGCAGGGAGTTGGTTACGATCGATCAGTTTGTGCCGATCCATATCTCGATTGAGGATCTAAGAGCTGGCAAACCAGACCGCGATGTTTTGGCTGAAGTATTTCATGAGTTGGAATTTCGAGGTTTATGGGACCAATTTGCACCGGCCAAAGAAAAGGTTCAAACAGATTATAGACTCTGTTTATCCGAGGAAGAGCTTGGTGCCTTAATCGATCGGATTCAAGATAAAGGGTTGGTTTCTATTGATACGGAGACGACCAGTCCCGATCCTCATCGTGCTGAACTGGTGGGGATATCATTTGCGTTGGAGGAAAACGTCGCATACTATCTTCCACTCGGCCACATTTATATCGGAGCTCCGGAGCAATTAGAAAAAAGCAAGGCATTAGAACTCCTTCATACGGTATTGGAGAGCGAAAAAATTTTAAAGGCCGGGCAAAATATCAAATATGATGCCCTTGTATTTAAACGTTACGGCATCGACCTAAAGGGAATCTATTTTGATACCATGATTGCCAGTTATGTCATTAATCCCGGGTTGAGACAGCATAATCTCGACTATTTGGCCCAGCATTACCTGAATCATAAGATGATCACATACCAGGAGGTTGTGGGTAAAGGTAAGAATGCGGTCTGTTTTTCAGATGTACATGTGGAAACAGCAAAGGAGTATTCATGCGAGGATGCGGATATCACTTTTCGTTTGATGTCCAAGCTTCAAAAAAAACTGCATGAAGAGCAGAATCAGGACCTCTTTTATAATCTTGAAATGAGTCTTTTGCCCGTGTTAATGGATATGGAGCAAGCAGGGATCAAAATAGATACTTTATTTTTTAAGGATATGTCCCGTCGCTTCAGCGAACAAATACGGGATCTGCAGAGGGATGTATTTAAAGAGGCTGGTATGGAATTCAATATGAACTCTCCACAGCAGCTAGGCTTTGTATTGTTTGAGAAACTGCAGATGCCGGTACAGGGCAAGACCGTCAAAACAAAGAATTATTCGACTGATGTAAAGGTCTTGAAGAAATTGGCATCATCCAATTATAAAATTCCTCAACTTATCCTGCGTCACAGGACCTTAGCAAAGCTGAAGTCTACTTATTTGGATGCATTGGTAAAAATGGTAAATCCCATAACAGGTCGGATTCATACCTCTTTCAATCAAACCGTTACGGCAACCGGTCGTTTAAGCAGCAGCAATCCGAACCTTCAAAATATTCCTATACGTGGTGATGAAGGTCGAGAGATTCGTAAAGGATTCATTGCGGAAAAGGATCATTTTTTACTTTCAGCCGATTATAGTCAAGTGGAGTTGCGTGTATTCGCTCATTATTCAGGGGATGAAGCATTTATTGAGGCATTTAAGAAAAAGCAGGATATTCATTCCCGTACGGCCTCCGAGATTCTTGGTGTTTCTTTGGCCGACGTCACATCGGATATGCGACGAATCGCCAAGGCCATCAATTTCGGTATTATTTACGGAATGGGTCCGATCAAATTAGCGGATGAGCTGGATGTCGACACCAAAACAGCAAAACAATACATTGAATCCTACTATCATCGGTATCAAGGGGTCGTACGTTATAGAGAAGAGATTGTAAAATCTGCCAAACAAAACGGTTATGTCACTACGTTGTTTAATCGAAGGAGATATCTGCCGGAGATTAACAGTGATAAACAAAGAATACGTGCCGAGGCAGAACGAATGGCCATCAACACGCCGATCCAAGGCACCGCTGCGGATCTCATAAAAAAGGCCATGATCCAAATTCATAAACGATTATATCAAGAAGGTTTCAAGACGAGGATGCTGCTCCAGGTTCATGACGAATTGGTCTTTGAGGTCCCTGAAGAAGAGATTGATATGATTTCATCAATGATCAAGGAGGAAATGGAAGGTGTTTATCCTTTACGGGTACCTTTAAAGGTCGATCTGGCGTTCGGTAAAAATTGGGATGAAGCCCATTAGCCCCTTCATTTTTTTATTTTCAACCATCCTCATCGTTTTATTGTTGTCCGGTATTTTCCGGTCTGGATTTTCCATTAACATCATGTCGCCTGGTCCATGGGGGTCTCTTACGGATTTGTTTCTTATGGTCGGAATCGAGTATTTCACAACGAGTGGAAACCATTTTATTAACGACCATGAGGCCTTTAAAGCTGAGATCCAGTTATCGTGTGAATATATTCATTTGACAAATGTGACTAATTTATCTATACTCCTGCCTATATAAAAGAAATCTTTCAAAATAAAGAGTATTTAGGGCCGTTATTTTTTGGTTTGGCAAAAGGTAACCATTGAGGTGGATGCAGGCAAAAGAAGACTTCAATAATCGCGTTTGATCTGTTCATAAACTTCTATTCTAGAGTGGAGAAAAGACCATGACTAAGTCGATACCCAATGATGCCGAAAAACAGGCGCTTTTAATGAGCCGTCATTTGATGGTTGATGCATTTTTATTAATCTGGATGATCATGATGGGTTTTGCCAAGTCGGCCGGATTGCTGGAAATGTCTACCCGGTATTTCACCTTCTTGGTTGTTTCCATTGTTGTGGTTCAGGTTGTTTTTTATTCCATCATACGCACAGGAATAAATCTTCGTTTTCAAGATTCAAGTTTGACCATACCCCAGAGTATTATATCCATTATTTGGATTTCATTTTTTATCTTATTTGCCGAACCCATTCGGGGGGCAATGCTCCTCTTATACTTTATCATTATTCTTCTAGGGGCATTTCGTTTAACAAAACGAGAATGTATTACTGTTTCGCTTATGGCCTTACTGGGATATGGTACTGTCATTATTTGGGATATCGCCTTAGAGACGCCAGGTTTTCGATTCGCCATTAATCTATTCCAGTGGGTGATTCTCTTCGTAGGCCTTATATGGCTGTCATTTATATGGAACTATTTGAACCGGATACGAGAAAAATTGCGCTTGAGGGAAAAGGAGCTTCTAGCAGGTAAGGAAAAGCTTCAGAATGCGATTTCTACGATTCGGGAAAATGCCGATATGTTAAATACGTCTTCCACGGATCTTACCAGCCTTTCAACCCAGATGGCTATGGGTGCGGATGCCATGTCCGCGGAATCAAAGGATGTAGCCGTGGAATCAAATAAGTTCAGCTCTCATGCAAAAACGGTCTCCGATACGATGGAGACCCTGGCCGATCATTCAAATATGGTCGCAACAGCCATTGAGGAGATGACCAACACACTGAATGAGATCGCTAAAAATACCGCCCATGCTCATCGAATCGCAGATTCAGCCGTTTCGCAGTCAAAAAGCGCCACGGATAAGATTGATCATTTGGGAACGGCTGCCCGCGAGGTCGGTAAGGTCACGGAAGCCATCAAGGAGATCTCGGATCAGACCAATTTACTGGCCTTAAACGCAACCATTGAAGCGGCTCGCGCAGGGGAGATGGGAAAGGGTTTCGCCGTTGTGGCCAATGAAATAAAGGAATTGGCCAGGCAAACGGCTGATGCAACACTTGAGATCAAGAAACAAATCGATGGCATACAAGCGGCGACTACGGAAACGGTTGAGGAAATAGGGCAAATATCGCGTATTGTCCATGAAGTAAACGAGATCGTCGCTGCCATCGCAGCCGCCGTGGAAGAACAATCCGTCACGACCAAAGATATTGTTGAAAATGTCGCTCAGACATCAAGGGGCGTAAAGAAAGTCAGCGAAAGTATCGCCGGGGGTACACGCGTGGTGGAGAAGATATCAAATGGTATTACGGATGTCAGCCAAGCCGCTGGAGAAATGGCTCGGAGTCTTTCACAAATTAATAACAACGCCGAAAACCTCATGAAGCTTGCAAAGACGTTAAACGAAATGGTTAAAGAGCTGAAAGCCATTTAAAACCGCAAATCATCCATTCATTTCGTTTATTGAACAATATTCTATATTGGGTGTTAGGAGAAAAAATTGACGAATGACATTTTCAGTCAAAAGGATCTTGAGCAAATGCGAGCGAGAGGTATCTCTCGGGAAACGGTCCTGTCTCAAATAAAGATTTTCCGTAAAGGAATTTTATTTTCAAGATTATTAAGGCCATGCCGGGTGGATGACGGGATTGTGGTTCTTCAGGAAACGGATATCAAAAGGCTGAGTCATGGATACTCAAAGATCGCGGCAACCGGCAGGACCATGAAGTTTGTCCCTGCTTCAGGGGCCGCCACGCGCATGTTCAAATCATTCCAGACTGTTTATCATCGATATGGGAAGACCAATGTAGACAAAGAAAATCGTGAATCTGGTGAAAATGACACGGATTATCGGATGGTACGGGACGCAATGGAAGGTCTAAGGCGGTTTGCATTTTTTGATGATTTGAGATTCAAGATGGCAAAAGACGGTTTGGATATGGAGGTCCTTTTGTCTCAAGGAGATTTTGAACCGATATTAGAGTATATCTTAACCCCTAAGGGGCTGGAAATGGCCGATCTCCCCAAAGGGCTCATATTGTTTCATCGATATCCTGATCATAATCGGACGCCCTTTGAAGAACACATCAAAGAGGCCGAGAATTACACACGAGATCGGTATGGGGTTATACGTTTGCATTTCACGGTGCCAGGGAGCCATCTAGAAATGATTCGAGATCATATTGAAACGGCCACGGAATTTTTTCAACAACCCGGCTTTACATACCAGATTACTCTTTCCACGCAAAAACCTTCCACGGATACCATTGCCGTGGACATGGAAAACCAACCTTTTCGTGATGTAAATGGTCGGCTCGAATTTCGGCCCGGCGGACATGGGGCCTTATTGGAAAACCTCCAGGAGCTTGAGGGGGATATTGTTTTTATCAAGAATATTGATAATGTCGTCCCGGACAGGCTCAAATCCATGACCTATACATACAAAATGGCACTGGGCGGTTATTTGTCGGAATTACAGGTCCAGATTTTCAGATATTTAATTCGATTTTATCAGAATGATACCCCTCAAAAGTTTTTAGATGAAGCATTCGACTTTATCAGACAAAGACTTTTCATCGCCCCCCCGAATGATATTTTGAGGAGGCCTAAAAGGGAAAAGGTTGAATTTTTGATCTCCAAATTAAACAGACCACTCAGGGTCTGTGGGATGGTTAAAAACGAGGGCGAACCCGGAGGAGGACCTTTTTGGGTTGTACATCCGGATGGGACGCCATCCATGCAGATTGTCGAGTCTGCCCAAGTGGATATGGCATCCTCCAAACAAAGAGCGATATGGGAGTCTTCCACTCATTTCAATCCGGTGGACCTTGTATGCGGTGTCCGGGATTTTTCCGGTCACCCATTTGATCTGAAAAGATACAGAGATCCCGATGCGGGTTTTATCTCTATCAAATCTAAAGAGGGTAGGGATCTCAAGGCCCTGGAATTACCAGGCCTTTGGAATGGCGCCATGGCCTTTTGGAATACTGTATTCGTGGAGGTTCCCATCATGACCTTTAATCCGGTCAAAACCATTTTGGACCTATTACGAAAGGAACATCAACCTTAGATGGCAAAGCATCCGATGTCTTTGAAAATGGCCCGTCGGGCTACTTTTTTTCAAAAATAATATCCGAATTCATCAGTCAGGGGTAAGGATCCAAGGGTTCCAGGATACAGGGATCTTAGTAAAATGCTTAAAAGATGGATATTCGACTCCTGTGAATCTTCGAAAGTGGGACCCCTTATTGCGTCAAATTAGGAGAATAAACCTAAGACTTTTCAGTAATCATTATTCTTTCATAAAAATATCTTTGAGAATCTATATGAACCCTCCCTATACACACACGCAACAGCCCGAACAGATTGCTTGGTGGCAGTGGCATCGGCATCTATATAATTGGGTTATCGGCCTTGCTGATTCAAGACATGGAGGCGCCGCCCTTTTTGCATTGAGTTTTGCGGAATCCAGTTTTTTCCCGGTTCCGCCTGATGTCCTTCTTGGTCCGCTTGCCTTAGGGTCACCACGGAAATGGTTCCGATTCGCTTTATCTTGTTCCATTGCATCGGTTTTAGGAGGCATTTTTGGTTATATGATTGGTATGTTTTTGTGGTCCATAATTGGTGATTGGGTTATTTCCCACATGGCATGGGCCGGATTGACCGAGGCCAATTTTCAGATTTTTCAACAATGGTACGATAAGCATGACTTTAAGATCGTATTTCTTTGTGGTTTTACTCCGATCCCCTATAAGGTTTGTACGATATCGGCAGGGATTGCCGAGATTCATTTTATCGGTTTTCTCATAGCTTCCACTACCAGTCGATCGGCCAGATTTTTTCTTGTGGCGGGCCTGTTCGGATGGAAGGGTGAGGCTATACGACCCTTTATTGAAAAATATTTTAACCTACTTTCCCTTATCTTTGCCGTCCTTTTAATCGGCGGTTTTCTTGTCATAAAATGGTTGGGTTGAGAAGGCCCAAGGTGCATGCCGCAAGGGCAAAAAAAGCCCATGAACCGATTTGAAAACATTGTGTCTCAGATTTTTAGCCTTAAGTCTTTAGGGTTGGGTGGCACTTTCGATGATGCCATCCATGTTACCTCCTTCCCATCGATGTTGTCTTTCCTTTCTCACCCTTGAAAACCCCTTTCTCACGATAGGTCCCATGGCATAGACGTTGCAAAAGTTTCCTCCTGTGGAATCCTGATCATAAGAAAGTGGTTTGGAGAAATATTCATCCATGTTCGATCCAAATAAGATTACTGGTGAGAAAAGATTCGAAATCATTAAAGGATTGCTGAAAGACAGGACGATTATTCGAATCAATCTACTGGGAAAAGGCTATGAAGGATTAACGATGGTCATGGGAGTTTATACGATGGAAAATATTCCGCTCATCCTCATCGATCGGCCCATCGGATACTCCGATTATTTCCAGGACACAACCGGTGAGAGGATATTTCTTGAGTTTATCGGCAAGGATAAGATCCAATATAATTTCAAAACCATTATTGAAAAAGAAGGTGATGAAGATATATTCATTCAATTTCCTCAAGAGATTAACCGGGTTCAAAGAAGAAGGCATTTTAGAATTGAACCCCTTATGGGGACCAGTGTGATCTTTATGACCAAGGATCGAAAATCTCAACTCAATGTCATTAATCTGAGTATGGGGGGTTTGCTGGTATCACAGGAGGCAGTATTTCATAATAAAGAAACCTTCTACAAAGGTCGGTATCTGCGAGATATCCTTCTGATATGTGAAGATAAAGGAATTCAAATGCGAATAAAGATTCCAAAGAGTGAGATTGTTCGTGTGGAAAAAAATGAAGAGATTGAAAAATACGGGTATGCCATCCAATTTTTAGACTTGAATAAGGACACGATCCGACAATTGCATGTCTTTATTTATATGAGCCAGAGAGTGGTGTTAAGAAAGTGGGGTTCTCTAGTAGATAATTAAACATAGATGTCAACCATTCCACCAACCTTAGTATACTCCTCCTCCCGAGAATTTTTATATGGATCATAGACATGATGTAACAGGTTGAACCTATGATCCATGAGTTGCATCCTTTCATGCAGATGATCAGGGTCGTTAAAAAGACTTACCCGCGTGCTTTGAATGATAGGTTTTACCCTATCAGTCGTAGGCACAAGCGCTTTAATACGGCTTATATTCATCATTAAAGCCAACTTAGCTGAGTGAAAAGAGATAGTCTTTTTATTTATATAGACCTATCAAGTTTAATTCAAGTTATGCCGATGCATAATGAACAGGTGAATTATATTACAGAGGGTGAATTGGGTTCAAGCTAAAACTGTCTTAATTGTTTGATCCGGGATCTCAAGATATAAAAGCAAATGGATCATTTTTTTTAGTCTATTGAGGATAAATATTGTAATTATCCATGTTTAAAATATACGGAAGATAACCAATTGTCGGAAATTAAAAAAATTTTTATGTCCTTAATTATCATTTGCATGATCATATCAGGGGCGATTGTTGCTTATCAATTTCGAGATCAAATCAGGATCGAGAGATTTTTTTATAATAAACAAGAGGGAGCGAAGCTTTCTGGTATCTATGTAAGGGTTATTGTTACGGCGAGCATCAACGACAAGACATTGCGCCTGAGATTTCTCCTGCCTTGTCAGGATATTCAACAGCGTGATTCCCTACTGGGCAAACTCCCGGTGATTCAACATGAGATGATCATGACATTAAGCCGTCCGGAAATGGTGCGGATTATTGAAGAGCGGCGTTTTAGGGCCATGAAGAAATTAATACTCGAAACGGTCAATAACTATTCCGAGAGGTCTATCCAGAAGTTGTATCTGGAAAACTGGTTTTATAACTGAAAGCCATTCACCCTTCACCCGAATCCAGGTGTGAATGGCTTTTTCATCCAGTCGAATCGACTTAGATAGATGCCTTTCTTTTTTACCCGAACCAGGCGGTGAATCATTCGGGGTTCACGATATTGGTCAATGCATGCTCGATGATTTTTGACGCAATGTCCTTTGATTCGACATTGTAAGAGCCGTCTCTTACCTTTGTTTTCAAATCTTCAATCTTTTGGGTGTGGTCTTCCGAAATTTGATGCATCAGTTCCGTGGCACGGCTGAACTCCACCGATTTATCGGATAAATCAACCTCGGTTCGAGTCGGTGGGGCGACTTTTTCCACTTCTTGAGGAGGCTGATGTTCCTTTGGGCTGGATGAAGAATCCAATCCCTTTAGATTGTTAATACTTTGCGAAATATCATTCAGTTTCATGGTTACTCCAATCTCCGCTAACATTGAACGGCAGCTCATTCTTTTCTATATTTTTTGAGGCATTTTGTTGGTCTTTTCGTGATGTTATCTGAGATATCAGATGATCCGATATCTGGTTGAGCATCTGTTTTCTTCTCGCCTTAATAGAGATATCAATAATGTCATGAGCCGGCTGTAAAGGTTCCGCCGAATCTCTGATGGTCGCGGCCTTCTTTTTTAACTGTGTGCTATAGACCCTTAAAACATTCCTTATTTGGTATGTCTCGATCAACCTATATCGCCTCCACTTCTTTTATCGGCAGAAACTGGGGAAATCTTGAAAAAACGGTCAAAAAAAATGGAGGATCCATTGACCACTAGACATGTTTTATTCAATGCGGATGATCAATCATATGAAACAGTCAATTGGCCATACTGCGCGGTCTCTCAATACCCTGTTTTTTGATCTTTTCAACAAGGGTCGTGCGATTCATATTGAGAAGTTTTGCCGCGCGATTTTTCACCCAATCAGCCTTTTCAAGGGCGCGAAGGATCAGCTGCCGTTCATATTCGTTGATGGCGTTGTTTAATGAAAAACCATCTTCCGGAATCAAGGTTTGTGAGACTTTCTCGGATGTTTGTTCCTGGAAGATTTTATCGGGCAAATCCTGCATGGTAATTTGATCCCCTTCGGATAAAATCACCATCCGTTCAATGATGTTTTCCAGTTCTCTAACATTGCCGGGCCAGTCATATTTGGAAAGGGCCTTCATGACATCTCTGGATATGGTTTTAGCTGCCATGCTTCGGGCCTTGATGGTCATTTTTAGAAAATGATGTACCAGGAGTGGAATGTCTGAACGGCGTTCACGTAAGGGCGGGATCTCAATCGGAATCACCTTTAAGCGATAATACAGGTCTTCACGAAAGGCATTCTCTTGGACCAGTTTGTCCAGGTTTTTGTTGGTGGCCGCAATGACGCGTATGTCACATTTGATGGTTTTGGTTCCTCCCAGTCTTTCGAATTCCTGTTCCTGCAAAACCCTGAGCAGCTTGACCTGAAGATGAGGGCTCATTTCAGCGATTTCGTCCAGAAAGATGGTCCCTCCATTGGCCAGTTCGAAACGACCAATGCGTGTGCGGATGGCATTGGTAAAGGCCCCTTTTTCGTGGCCGAAAAGCTCACTCTCCAACAGCTCTTCTGGGATGGCGCCACAATTCACGGGAATAAGGGGATTATCCCGTCTCATGCTATGATAATGGATGGCCCTGGCAACCAGCTCTTTCCCCGTCCCAGATTCACCAAGTATGAGTACGGTGCTGTCCGTGTCCGCTACCTTTTCGATCACTCTAAAGATCTTATTCATCTGAAGGCTGTCGCCGATAAAATTTTCAAACTTGTATTTTTTCTTGAGCTGTTTTTTAAGGGCTATGTTTTCCCGTTTCAGATTTCTGAACTCCAAAGCGCGCTTGATCACCATTAGGACTTCTTCCATCTTGACCGGTTTCGCCAAATAATCAAAAGCGCCGCATTTCATGGCCTCTACGGCATTTTTAATGGTTGCATACCCTGTGAGGATGATTCCTATTGAATCCGGGGAATGCTCAACAAGATATGTAAGAACAGTCATGCCGTCCACTTTAGGCATGTTTAGATCAATGAGGGTAACATCATAAAATTCTTGATCAATCATTTTAATGGCCTCTTCACCATTATTGGCCGTATCCACCTGGTATCCTTCATGCCGCAGGACATCCGAAAAGTATTCTCGGATATTTTCTTCATCATCCACAACCAATACCTTTAGTTCCGTCATCGAATCGTCTCCAATCTAGATTAAATTTCCCTCGTTTCGCCAGGATCTTGGCGATAGAATGACATACGTCAATATCTTAACATTAAAATATTTAATATCAAAGCTATTTAATCTGTATATAGTCTGTTTGGAAAAGCATGCTGTAATTTGAATGGAGTTAATATGTTAAATGGGAAGTGCATCTTCTCGTATTTCTGATATCTGAACGAGAGATCGGAAAGGATTAAAGCCCCGAAAAGATCAATAGTAAGCTTAGATGTTTAACGTGATGGCATCCCCGATAACGTATACTTATAGGATACCATTAATTTTTGTTTAAATCCAGAAATTATTAAGATATCACCAATGGATGACGATGGCTGTATCCGGAATTGGCCAAAATGACCTGTCGGCCGGTTCTCGTCAGCGTATCAATGGACAGTGGGCCAAGAAGATTGACGGTTGAATTCTCTGCGTGACCAGGGGGAATAGTGACAATAGAAAAAATGACGTTTTTGGTGCCGTTATCGTTGACTAACTGTACTCTTTCATCAAAAGAAAGGCCATCAATGTAATCCACCTTAAATAGGAGGGGATTGGTCATGACGAATGCCAATTCCGGAGAATCGGTCGATTGAAGCCAACAAAAAGGCGACTGGGGTTTATGCTCCAGAATGACAAAGTCTTTATGGTCCGGAAAACCCAATAGTCCATCTGGAAAGTGAATCGTCAATTTTTCATCCACTTCTATTTCACCAAAACGGTCGGTTTGAATAATCAAAATGTGCCTCCCTATTGTTCCTTTTTATGCTTGATAATGGCTGATATCTGTTCCAGGTCTCGGGGGACTTGTGATGCCAGTAAATTTTCTTGCTTGATGCTCTCACAAATCTCGGTCCTATTAATGGGGATATCCTTCGGTGCTTCAACACCCAGTTTGACCTGGTTCCCCCTGATACCCAATATGGAGACCGTAATATGGTTTCCTATGGTAATGCTTTCATCGACCTTCCTGGTTAATACAAGCAATGCACCCTCCGTGGTTCCAGATGGATCCGGTATTGGTTTATTAGATATAATCCACCAAACTAAGCTTCATCACCTTTGATGCGGAGTTCAGAGCGGCGTTATAGGCCAATTCCTTTGCATTCAGGTTGATAATGGCTTCGGTAATATCGGCATCCTCCAGTTCGGATTTCCGGTTCGTATAGGTTAATTGTAGATCTTGAATAATCTCACCCCTGACATTCAGCCGAATCGTCTTTCCGGCATTATTGGAAACAGCCCCTCGAACAGTGGTTAAGTGTGCATCAAGCTTGGTCAAGGTAGCTTGTATTTCCGTAACATCATTTCCTTGAAGGTGTGTCTTGAGGTCCATCAAGGTTCTAAAGATATTATTATCATCCCAGTTGCCCCCAAAGATGTCCTCACCATCCCTGCCGATTTCAATATTGGTATCTTTACCGGTCTTGATGGAAAAAGGGGTATCGTTGCCGGAGTAGAGGACCTGGGTTTCCGTGCCGTTAAAGCCGAATGGAATGGTCTCCGTATTGGTCCCTGAAAATATATATCTTCCTTCTGATTGGGTGTTGGCTAGAGATAAGATTTGTCTCAATTGCCCATCGACAACGGCGGTGGCATTATAGCGTTCCGTAGGATCCACATTGGCGCTTGACATCTGAACGCAGAGTTCCTTGGTCTGAGAAAGGATGTCCTGTACTTGACTGAGGGCGGTTTCTCCGGCTGTCAGCCATGATTTTCCCAGGGATATATTCCGTTCCATCTGTTCGAGATTCTCAAGAGAGGAGCTAAGGTTCAAAACAGTCACCAGTCCAACCGGATCATCGGAGAGAGAGTTTATTTTTTTGGTTGTATTAACCACCTCGTGGGCATCCATCAGATCCGTGGTGACCTGACCGAGTTTGGTTATGATGTTGTCATACAAAGTTTTGTTGGCAATCCTCATCTTAAGACCTCCTATTTGGCCTGAAGAATGGTCGTCAGCATCTCATCCGCCACGGAGATGAGTTTGGCGGCCGCCGTGTAAGCATGTTGATACTTGATCAGGTTGGCCATCTCTTCGTCCAAAGAGACCGCCGAGATATTGTCTCTGGTCTCATTCAGTTTATTATAAATCACCTCGCAGTATTCCTTTTCATTTCGAGTACTTCGACTTTCGATCCCTATGGCTCCTACCAAAGAGTGGAGGTAAGTCTCCAGCGTGGTATTGGTAATATCTTGAGCTGTGGCGGCGCTTCCTCTTTCATAGGTCCAACGCTGAACCGTAGCCCCTTGATATTGCAGACCAGCGATATCCAGGGCGTTGCTGTTATTCCCTGTGGTAAAGGCTCCCGTTGTATCCACCTGGGCCGCTGCAATGAGATCCTCATTAGCGCTGATGACGCTGTTCACGGTCATGTCATGGGCATCGGTGCCGGTAAAAAAGGTGTTTATGCCCAAGACCCCGAGGGTGTTACTTGTATCGTTTGCAAAGGCGAGGGTGTAACCACTGTACCCGGAAGCTGTATCAACGGCGATGGAGAGGTTTCCATCGACTGAGATGGAAGCAGTGAGTGCGTCTTCACCCCCTATGGATACACCGTCGATGGCCGTGGCCAGGGCGTCCAGCGTGGTGGTATTGGCCGTTATGCTGATGGTGGTGGAACCTACCACGGCGCCGGTGGTGTCATACAACCAAATATCAAAACTCCCGTCTTGGATCTTGTCGTAATAATTGAATCCCGAATCCACCGTCCCGATCTCTTCGGCACTGTTCGTGGTCGCATAAGATCCGGTGACGGATGTGAGGCCTTGTAATCCGATACCTTGGGTGTGGAGGGCATTTACTTCCCATATGGTTGATTCGGCCAAGGAGTTGATATCGGCCTGGTACTTGGGAATCATCTCATCCCTCATTTCCAGCCATGCCCCCATCTTACCGCCGCTTACAGTGTCGCTGATGGTGACGGTGGTGCTGGAAGAGCTTTGCCAGACCACCTCATTGTTTTCATAGGCCAATGGATATGTAGAATTACGGCTGACCAGGATATAACCTCGCCCGGTGGCCACCGTGAGATTGCCGTCATCCTGCTCATAGGTGTTGATATCCATATATTCCGATAATTGTCGGACGAGCAGGTTTCTTTGGTCTATCAAGTCATTGGGATTCCCTTCTATTTGAAGTGTCAGGATACGATCGTTCAGATCGGCGATTTGTGTGATGATCTGATTCATTTCTCCAATACCCGCTTCAATGGAATTATCGATTTCTTGGATGAGAGTCGTCAGGTCGCTGTTCAGGCTTTTGAAGCTTTGGCATAAGAGTTCGCCGCTTTCGACCAAAAGATTTCGCTCAGACAAACCGGAGGGATTATTGGCCAGATCGTTCCATGCATTCCAAAAACCGATAAACTGGCTGCTGAGACTCTGGCTGGAGTTTTCATTAAAGACCCCCTCCATGACATTCATGTAGATCTCTTTTTCGGTCAGGCTGGACAGGTCGGTCTGGCTTTGTTGGACCCTTTTTTCAATAAAATCATTCCCAATGCGGATAATCTCATCAAGGGATGCACCCCGGCCGAACATGAAACCGCCATAGGGGGCTGCGTCATTGGCCGAGATTACCGGGCTCTGCCGGGTAAATCCTTCCGTGCTGACATTGGCGATATTATGGCTGACCACATCCACCGCATATTGCTGTGTGAGCAGGGCATCTTTAGCTACATTGAGTACGAGTCCGATTCCGCCCATGTTTACACCTCGTTTTGGTACATGAGGCTGGGCATCTGCTTTCGCTTGGCCTTTTTGGGTAAATACCCTTCATCATCCCTGCCTGCCGTACTGAAAATAGATATGATCTCATGAAAACAGTCCAATGATTCCCTTATAAATGTCACATTTTCGTGAACCCTGACCCGGAGCTCTTCTTTTATTCGAGATAATTTTTCTCGAAGATTCAAGATGACTTTTCTTTGTTGCTGGGGAATATTGTAGTCCTTTGTTTCCATTTCCTGAGTGCTGCCCAATTCTTCAATGGATCGTATGATCCGCTGTTTTTCCTCCAATAAAGACCACAGATTATGGGCATTCAGATTCATCAGATTCAATCTTTCCCGTTCCACACAGTTGAGAAGATCGCTAAAGAGAGCTATCTTTTTTTTATATGTTTCTTCAATTATTTGGATTGATGCATCCATAATCGTTCCTCCAAAGGTACATCGGTCAAATCCGCTAAAATATTAAAGCGCTCAATGATCATTATGGCTCCGGATCAACTTTTCATGCCCCCATCACGCTCAGGGGGTCCATGGCTTGGCCGTCTTTTCTGAATTCAAAATGCAAATGGGGTCCGGTGCTGCGACCCGTGGAACCTACCCTGGCGATAGGTGTTCCCACCTTGACCGTGTCCCCAAGGGTTACCAAATTCTTCTGATTATGGGCGTAAAGGGTGGTCACCCCATTGCCGTGATCCAATTCGACGACATTCCCATATCCTTCTTTATGGCCGGAAAAGGCAACGTTTCCTGTAAGTGCCGCCCTTACCGTGGTTCCTTGTTTGGCGGCGAGGTCGATGCCGTGATGAAATTGCGCGGCACCGGTGATGGGGTCCTTTCTCCAGCCAAAACGAGAGGAAACCGCGGCCTTTAAAGGCCATTGAAGCGAATTGTCTTCCATATCGCCGCCCATGATTTGTCCCGTATCTCCTAAATCCTTGTATCTGAGTTGTTGGTAGAGGAGTTCGGCTATACTATTTTTGCCTTGTCCGGCCATTTTTTGAGCCAGTTCCTGGTCAAGCAAAGATTCATAGATCTCCTCTCCTTGTCCTCCGTGGAACAGATCGCTCTTTTCAATGGTTCTTCTCATTGTCTTAAGGAGCTCATACGAGAATATGGACTCAAAATCCTTACAAGCCTTTTTCAGATCTTGATCCCTTTGGGACCGATTATTCGTCTCGGGCAGGTATTGTGATGGTTGAACCTTGATCTCTTTCATTAAATG
The DNA here is from genome assembly GCA_016930835.1 of Deltaproteobacteria bacterium. GTDB lineage: Bacteria > Desulfobacterota > DSM-4660 > Desulfatiglandales > HGW-15 > JAFGGA01. Next base: position 24,548 of record JAFGGA010000163.1, on the reverse strand, counting down.
ATCTCCAATTCGGCCTGAAGGGCACCGCTCGCCTTGATGGCTTGAAAAACGGTAATCAGATCTCTAGGTGATACCCCTATGGCATTCAAGGCCCGTACCAAACTCCCCAAACTCGTCCCCTGGGGCATTAAAATTAATTGATTATTTTCTTCTGAGACATTGACCTGGGAATCGGGGGTCACGGTGGTTTCCCCTCCGGAGAATGGGGCTGGCTGGCTCACGTTGGATGTCTCCTTGATCTGGACGCTCAGATTCCCGTGGGCGATGGCCACGGACATGATACGGACGTTTTCGCCCATGATCACCGTACCGGTCCTCTCGGAAAGGACGATTTTGGCCCCCATATCCGGTTGAATATCAATCTGTTCAAGACTGGCGATGAGATTCACCAGGTTATTTTTATAGACATCCGGTACATCCACCCTTACCGTTCCTGCATCCAGAGGAGATGCAAGCATTTCACCCAGACCCTGGTTGATGGCCTTGGATACCCTGAGTGCGGTGGTGAAATCCGGTTGATTAAGGGCAATGGTTAGATCGTCCATCGCATTGAAATCAAATGGGATCTCTCGTTCGATGGTGGCGCCTCCAGGTACGCGAGCCACGGTTGGATGATTTTTTTGTACCCCCCCGCCAGCCACTCCGCCAGAAGCGAATCCACCCACCAGCAATGGACCTTGAGCTACGGCGTATACCTTGTTGTCGGCCGCCCTTAGTGGTGTCATGAGCAATGTGCCGCCCTGGAGACTTTTGGCGTCTCCCACGGATGACACCAAGACATCCAATTCGTTGCCGGCCCGGGCAAACGGCGGCAAGTCCGTGGTGACCATGACGGCCGCCACGTTGGAGACCTTTACCTGGTCGGGCAGGGCATGGATGCCTAAACGCTCCATCATGTTGATAAGTGATTGGACTGTAAATTTCGTCCCTGAACCGTCACCGGTTCCGTTAAGACCCACTACCAGGCCGTAGCCGACCAATTGATTGATCCTCACGCCTTTTAGGGAGGCGATATCCTTGATCCTGGCGCCGGAAGCCGAATTGAGGTCAAGCAGGAGCGCTATCATGATGGATATGAAAAGAATAAAATGGATATATCTGAATAATGATTTCATGCGATCCTCCTGATTAGAACGGCCAGATAAAGTCCACAATGCGTGTGAGCCATCCTGGTCTCTGCTTGTCGCTAACAGAGCCGGAGCCGGTGTATTCGATCTTGGCGTCCCCGATGTAACTTGAAAGCACGGTATTATCCGGTGAAATATCCTCCGGTCGGATCAGGCCCGACAGGATGATAAATTGGGTCTCGTTATTGACCCTTATCTCACGGGTTCCCTTGATAAACAGGTTGCCGTTAGGCTTGACCTGTATCACCCTGGCCGTTATGGATGCCGTCATGCTTTCATCCCGGCTGGTGGTGCCATTCCCTTGATAACCATTTTTGATGGATCCCTTGAACATGGTGGTTTTATCAAATAGATCCGGTACGCCGATGCGGCCAAGCTTTCCTTCCCAGCCCATGGCATTATCAATGCCCGCACTGATGGATGAATCCCGTGAGGTTTTGGTATCGGCCTTTTTGCTGGCCTTGGATGTCTCCACAATATTCACGGTCACCAGATCGCCCACCTCATGGGCGCGCAGGTCCTGAAAAAAGTTTCTTGATGATACATCGGTCCATAGGCCCGCGTTAATGGTCGGATCGTGAATACCGCGATCTAGCGGGTTGGTCTCCTGTACCTCGAAAGACGGCAATACGGCGGCCTCATGTTTCATGTTGGATGGATATCCGGCACAGGATGAGATAAGAAATAGAGAAACAATGATGGGCAATAATATTTTTTTCATATTCCTTGAACTCCTATCAAAAGTACACTTCCACCAGTCCGGGACCGGCGACCGTGGCGAAGATTTCTTTCCCGCTGCTGATATTCACCACTCGAATTTGGTCGCCCACACGTCCGTCTTCCAGCACACGACCCGGGGTCATGATTCGGATATCCTTGTTTTCCGCGCGGATCATCACTTGGCTTCCCTTTTCCACATGAGGAGGGGTTTCAATCATGTTGAATGTAATCCTCTGACCTGCCTGGATACTGCCCACGGACCTCTTGCCGATGACGTCATTCAGGTCGGCCACCATATCGTCCTGGTGTCGCGAATGATTTTCCGCGCCGCGAACAAGGTCCTGACCGGAGATCATCCGACCGGCTTTTATATCTTTTGCGGCCTTAATGACTTGTTGTTTAATCATGATGCAGCCCGAAACAGGGACCTTTCGGATCAACACCCCATCCACCCATAGGTTCACGGTGATGGACATATTGCCGATAAACTGATGGTTCTTCCTTTCATGAACTTCCCAATGCAACTCACCCGTCGGCAGTGTGACGTTTCCCGGATCATTGATCCGTTCAAATATGATTTGGTTGGCCGGCCACGGGGAATGGCTGAATATGTATTCCTTGTAAATCTCTTTGAGTTGTTCCGGGGTCATCACCTGTGCGGTTCGTTTGACCAGCAGGGAGTCCGGGATTTTCACGTGGATATCTTGATTATCGGGAATGGTGGCGATGGTCGAGTCCAACTCACGGATCAGAAAGCGATCATGAATGCGAAAGATTTTGCCCGGCGGGGGAGCCGATGCTATCCTGGCGTCTCTTAGTCGGAGGATGCGTTCATCATCGGCAGGGGTAAAGGTGGCTATATCCTTGAGGGATATGGCATTGGTCGAGACGGTGGCCTGCTCATGGATTTTGATATCAAGGGCATGGGTCGACGGAATCAGTCCCAATAGGATGAGGGCCAGCCAGGACCGCTTCATGATCATATTTGTTTTGTCACGTCCCAGGGTTTTCATTTTTATCTCCTGATATTATTGGCCATCTGCATGATTTCGTCCGCGGCCCGGATGGCCTTGGATGCGACTTCATAGGCCCTTTGGCCCGCAATCATGTTCACCATCTCTTCCACCACATCCACATTGGACATCTCCAGGAAACCTTGTGCGATGGTGCCCATGCCGTCCACGCCGGGGTTGCCTTCCACCGGGTCACCAGACGCGGCGGTGGGTCGGAACCGGTTGCCTCCGGCGCTCAGTAGACCGGATGGGTTGGCGAAATTATAGATGGTTAATTGGGCGCTGGCCGTTACCGTGCTGCCGTCGGCGGCCATGGCTACCATGTTGCCGCCCGGGTCCACCGTGAATGTGACTGAATCCGAGGGGATGGAGAATTCCGGTTGAAGCCGGTCACCCTGTGAGGTGACCAGGTATCCTTCGTTATCGACCTTGAACGATCCGGATCGCATATACATCTCTTCACCGTTACTCAGGATGCGGAAAAAGCCTTTACCTTCGATGGCAAAGTCCAGCTCGCTTTGGGTCTGGACAAAATCACCCTGTGAAAAGAGTTTTTGCACCGACACAGGCCGGGTTCCCATGCCCACCTGTATACCCGTCGGGATCTTGCCTCCAGAGCTGGTATCCGCACCCGGGGATTTTAGGTTTTGATAGATCAGATCCTCAAAGTCAGCCCGGCTCTTTTTAAACCCGCTCGTGTTCACATTGGCCAGGTTATTGGCAATGATGTCCATGTTCAGTTTTTGGGCGGCCATGCCCGAAGCGGATGTCCACAGACTTCTAATCATAATGTTTCTCCTTTTCTGGTTACTGGATAATAGATACTTGATTCTGGATGAAGAGGAGTATCAATCCAGAATCCAGGATCATCTCAATCTTGATACTTCATTTACGGCCTTGCTGTTCATCTCATCCAACACCTTGATGGCCTTCTGGTAGCTCTCGAAGGCCCTGAGGCTATGGATCATGCTGATCATCTCTTCGGCGATATTCACGTTGGAAAGTTCCAGATACCCCTGTTTGACGTTCATTTCCATGGTCGGGGTACGTTCCGGTTCGCCGGTGATGTTTTTAAAAAGGGCTTGCCCGGTCTTTGCGAGGCTTTTGGGGTCATCGAAATCCACCACGTCCAACTGTCCTACTGAAATGCCGTTTACCGTGATATTCCCCTGACCGTCGATGACCGGGTCATCGCCGGGAACCGTCAGGGAGCCGCTTTTGCCAAGCACATGATAGCCGTCTTGGGTAATGATGGTCCCTTGATCATCCAAGGCAAAGTTACCTTTCCGGGTGTACCGAACCCCGTCAGGGGTATTCACCTTAAAAAATCCCTTGCCATAGATGGCCAGGTCCAGCGGGTTACCCGTGAAACGTGTATCCCCTTGTTCCATATCCGTCTGAATATTGATGAGTGACAGGCTATTGGAGGTGCCGCCCGCGGCTTTTACGGGTTGAGGGGTGCCCCCCTTCGCCTGGTCCAGAAATTCCGTGAATGAAATCCGGTCTTTCTTAAAACCGATCATGTTGATGTTGGCCAGATTATTAGAAATAATATCCATTCGGATCTCTTCTTTTAAACAACCCCGTGATGTCTCCAAAATACCGTTGATCATTATTTACCCCTCATATGGCTTTTGACATTCGTTTCTCAAACAGAGCAATTCCCATACCACCCTGGAAAAGAAGTCATGTTATGGTAAGATGCTGGATAACATATTGAATTTGTGGGTGTTTTTTCATTTTTACGCCGATTTGAATATGAAGTGGAACAGGATCAGGAATAGGGTGACCATACGTCCTTTCCTGGAGGGTGGGAAAATATTACCTATCTGTCCTTCTTTTCCCTGATTCGATATGAAAAAACGATCACTCCGGGAACGGAGAACATCCCATTAGGTAAAATCCGTCATCCCGGATGAGCGAAGTAAGATCCGGAATCCGGGCACCTATAAATGATCGGGTAGATCAAAGAGATATGCGTTGAGATGATTTGAAAATCTCCTTGGCATAAAATTTGAATTTCATACGGAAAGATCACCGCGGAGGATAAAATGTCCAATATACAAAAACAAATCATCGTCCTTATTTTATTACTTTACGGCCTTGTGGGTTGCACTCCCGGTCTTTACACCCGAATGGATTCCACCGCACCCACTTTCGGTCCTCTGTACATGGGAATGACGCGTCAAGACGCCGAGAGGCACGTCGGTATTCCCATTTTCAAGATCCCAGTTGATAAGACCCATTACAAGAATATTTATGAATACGAAGAAGAAAGGGGTGCGTTGTACACAGCTTCCACAGATATCGCGGATATTTTATCTCTCGGCCTGACCAGCCTCATGATCAGCCCTATCGACCGCTTTAACGGTAAAAGACACCTCATCGCCGTTGTCTTCGAGATTCGAGATTCTTACGCGGAAAATGATCGCATTACTCGTATCCTGGACAAGATCTAGCTTACCTCTCAATAACCTTTTTACCACGGCTTCCCAAAAAACCTGGGCGAGCAAGCCCGCTATATAGCATGACGGATAAGCACAGACAGCTACATCCAGTGAGTGTGCCTGATTCGATGTCTGAATAGGACGGCTCAGTCAAACCGCTGCTTTTTCCTAACGACAGCGGACATCCGGAAATAAGGAAAAGGAATCTTCAGTCGAAAATGAAGGGGATTCCATTGAGCCTGATTTGTATTTGCCATGGGAGGGGGAGGCAGCTACCCGTGAAAAGAGTATAATCTCAGATTCTCGGATTTTGTAATCATTTAAATTTTTTCAAAACCCATGAATTTGACCAAGGTTTTTCAAAAATCTAAAATCATACGGATTTGTAAATCATTCAATTGGCGGTTCAACCCTGTAAGAGGGGTGGTTAAACCCAACAGGACGTTAATCCATCAATAAAGAAGGTAACCAAAGACTCAAGCCCGGGATATACGTAACCAGGATAAGAGTCATTAAATTGGCTAGTAAGAATGGCGATGCGGCCTTGAAAATCGTTCCGATCTGGAGCTTCGATATAGCCGAGCATACATTCAGGCACATGCCAACCGGTGGAGTGACTAACCCCATTGCGAGTCCTGAAATAAGGATCACACCGAATTGAACACTATCAATACCTATCGCTTTCATGGCGGGGAGGAAAACGGGGGTAAGCAATAATATTGCCGGGCTTACATCCACAAAGGTGCCCACAGCGAGAATGATTAACAGAACGATAAACAGGAGGACAAATACGGGCAGATTCAACCCAGTAACGAACATAGACAGGGTTTGGGGAATTCGTTCCAAGGCGAGTATCCAGACATAGAGCTGTGAAAGGGCAATGATGATCATGACGGTCGCACTTGTTTGAATGGCATCGCGCAGTAGACTGGGGATGACCTTTAAGTGTAATTCTTTGATTATTATCAGACCGATAATAAAGGAATAGAGCACGCCCAGACCAGCCGATTCCGTGGCTGTGGCGAGTCCGAATACAACGGCGCCAACAACGAATACCGGCATAATGAGCGCCGGAAACGCCTTTGCCGTAAGGGAGACCATTTCCTTTCCCGAATATTTCGTCTCTTCCTTGGGATACTTTTTGTAATAGGATACAATGATTGTAATGGCCAGCATGAACAAACCGATCATAACGCCCGGTATCAAACCGCCCAGAAAGAGTCTGCCCACGCTTTCTTCAGAGACATAGGCATAGATTACCATCGGGACGCTCGGCGGAATAATCATGCCCATGGTTGAGGAAGCCACAGTAATTCCACTGGAAAATTGTAAGGTATATCCCTTTTTATGCATTTGCGGAATAAGCACCGCACCGATGGAAGCGGTATCGGAAACAGAAGATCCCGATATTCCGCCGAAAATCATACTAGCGACGACATTTACCAGGCCCAATCCGCCTCGAAAACGTCCCACGAAAAGAAGACTGAAGTTGATCAATCGCGTCGTAATCCCACCGGAATTCATTAAGAGTCCCATGAAAATAAATAACGGCATGGCAATCATAGGGTATGAATTCATACCGGCGAACAGCCTGGGAGGGAGGATGGGCAGAAGGTCCGGATGTACAACGGCAAAATAAGCGAAGCTGGATAGACCCAGGGAATAAGCGATGGGAACTCCCAGCAACAAAAAAATGGATAGACTACCCAGGAGTATCAGCAAGCTTAACCCTCCTCTATGACCATTCTTCCACCACAAATGGTCATAATGATATTGAACAGACAATATAAGACGACAAGGCCGCACCCGATGGGGATACTTATCTGGGTGGTCCATTCGGGGATTCGCATGACCGGTGACTCATTCCCACCGACCTTGCTGATCCAGTTGATACTGTAATAGATCATCACGGTGTTGATGAAAGCGATTAGCGTGTGCACCAAAACATCTGCAATTTTTTGAAGCCGGGAAGGAAGCAACCTAACCATGAAATGAATGTTAATGTGTTGTCTTTTGCGAACCGCAACGGCCGCGCCCAGGGCGGTCGTATAGATAAAAAGCCCTTCCATCGTCTCGTTACCGCCCAAGACCGCTTCGTTGAATCCATAGCGCAATATTACTTGAAGAATTGTGATCAATAGAATCACGGCGAAAAAGAAGCCAATGGCTGCGTCAAGTAGGATTGTCAATGCGCCTTCCATCTCATTATATCTTTTCATGACCATCCGGGGAACCTCGGTATCGTAGGATCATTTGGTTGCGATTGGCCAGATCCTTTGAGTATATACCCTTAAGGGATAAGGATTTTCTAAAGAAAGGGCGCCTCCCTGAGTAACTCGTAGAGACGCCCCAGTTCATTATTTACCCTTGGCCATCTTCTGGGCCTTATTGATGTCGTCCCATGAAAAAGAGCCGTCATCCACGTATTTCTGCCAGACAGGTTTGGCCGCTTCAGCAAATTTGGCTGTGTCTTCCGGAGAAAGCATGTTGGTTTTTAGTTTGGTTTGCAGGAAGTTGAGGTAATTATTTTCCGAATTAAGCCAGATCGTGTCACTAAAAATCAAAGCCGCTTTGGCCGAGGCATCGAAAATATTTTTCAGATCTCCTGGGAGCTTATTATACCAATCCGGATTCACATAAAATGGATCCGGGTGAATCTGCCAATTCACGACGGATAAATATTTTTGCACTTCATAAAATTTCATATCCACGGTATTCGAAAATGGATTTTCCTGACCATCGACCACATTTGATTTTAAGGCCATATAGGTTTCCGTATAGGCCACCATCTGCGGATTGGCGCCAAGCGTCTGAAAGGTCTTGATCGTCATGTCAATGGGGGGCGTTCGCATCTTCAAACCTTTAAGATCTTCGGGCTTGGTAATAGAGCGGACATTATTGGTGATGTTTCGAAACCCTCCGGCCACACCACATGCCGGAATGTAGAAACCATTTTTTCTCGCATCATCATTCACTTTTTGACCGAATTCACCTCGCATGAGATTTAGGACCTGGTCTGTATTATCAAAGAAAAAAGGCAGCGTGTAGAGGAGATACATCATATTTGCCCGTTCGAATAAACCGCCCCTGCAACCCTGTAAAGATCCGGTTTTGACCATATCCAACACCTCGGCTTCCTTGCCCAGAACCCCTGATGTATAAAGCTCAACCTTGATCCTGCCGCTGGAAGCCTTTTCAACCAAATCCTTGAAAAAGAACATAGACATAGACCTCGGGTGCTGGTCGGATTGGGAGTTGGAGTACTTAAACACATAATCTCCGGCCGCCTGGGCCTGAACAACCAGTAGGCTCAGGGATAACACCAAACATACAAAAAACCCAACCATTACAATTTTTTTCATCTTAAATCCTCCTTTCCTATGGAAGGTTCTTATTGGAAGGATCGTTCTTCACGTCCATTCCGGGTTATAAAATACACTGGCCGAGGTCAATTACGTCCATTTCATTGAACGTATGGTTGTCGCCGACCATTCCCCATAAAAATATTGTCCGATGGATAATTCCTGCATGATTAGAGAAAAGATTTATCCAATACGGTATGCTATTTTTTTCTTATCGTTTGCCGAAAGATCTTGAAATTAATGATGAATATTTTTTTATGATGTTGACTTCCGGCTCTATATCGCGATCATCCTTAATATATGCAGGAAAGGTAATGCTAACAGCACAAACCAACGATCCATTAAAGCCGAATACCGGCCCGGATGCGCACATGATGCCCCGAGTGATTTCTTCTTTATCCAGTGCGTATCCTTGTTCTCGAATCAATGCTAACTCTTTTTTAAGCGATTCAGGGTCCGTAATGGTCTTGTCCGTAAACGCTTGACGGGGAGTATCCAGTATTTTCGTCACGATATCCTGGGATGAAAAAGCCAATAGGGTTTTCCCTAATCCCGTGCAGTGCAGGGGAAAGGTCTTCCCAATCTCGGAAAAGAGCTTAATCCCGAAATCTTTGGATTCAATCTTGTCCACGAAAACGCCTACGCTTCCATTCAGGACCCCCAAGTTAGCTGTATGATTGGTTTCTCTGTGTAGTTCAAACAAGAAAGGACGAATATGATCGCGTAGTTGAAAATGGGACATCACCTCAGCCCCTAGTGCGGCCAGTCTTAGACTTCCAAAATATCGTTTCGTTTCCGGATTAAAGTTCAAGTAGCCCAGGTCGGTAAGATCTTTAAGTATCCTGTGCGTGGACGATTTGGGTGAGTCTAGTTCCGCAACGATCTGAGAATAGGTCATCCCCTTATCCTGCTCGGCGATCACGGTTTCGATTATTGAAAACACTTTATTGAGTGGATTCATTGAAACTTTTGCTGAAGAAAATATTATGTCAAATCTTTATGGATAAAAATTTTCCATATATGGAGCATATATCCATATATGGTTACTATTCCAGTTTTATGAATATTGTCAAGCAAAAAAGATTGGATCATCTGGAAAAAAAATGATTCAATCTTATACGGGCTGTCTGACGATAACGTTTTCATGACCAATCCGATGGCCTTTTGAAGGATCAAAATGCAATCCAATAAGGAAAAAGCAAAAAAAACGCATTTGATATTGATGCCCATATCATGGGCCATTGCCGTTGTTGTGGTTTATGATTTGATGGTGGTTTTATCAAAAATTAGCGGATCCAGTATGAAGGTTCTATTTCAAACGGATCTTTTACGTTCCCTTTTGGTAATCCTTCCGGGATTGTTCTTCGGTAAGGTGCTTGGACTTATTTTCACTCATCTCATTACACTGATGATCCCTCCTTTACATCGCACATTCAAGGCGGAAGTTTCGGAAGCAGGTAGATACAAATTTGCACAAGCAGTTCGTGATCTTATTAGACTTTTGGTACTGACTGGGATTGTTACTTTCATCGGAAGCTTCCTGTTCCTTCAATTTCGATGAAACCTTAGCCCTGAACCAGTATCCGCCCTTGAAAACGTGGAAAGAAGGATTGCCGATAATCACGGTTGAAGTAAAAATACCGAACATGGAAACAATAATGCGTTTGAGGAATTCTCAACGCCTGACAAAGGATAACCCGGTTCCTCAGGTATCTCTTTCTGGATATGATTGCAGTTCAGGATTTTTTTCTCTGGATTCTGGATTCTTGATGTGGGATACCTGTTTTTTGGCGCAGATTTGTTTTTTCAGTCGAGATGACATTCCGACAATCTCTTGGTGACTTGGACAGGGCAGAATGACTAGGGACCCCCTAAGGTCGTTCATAGTTGGCGACAAAGAAATCATCAATGATTCCTTGGGCCTTGAGCGATGTGCCATAAGCCCTGGCGGATTCTTTGTCTTTAAAATGAGAAATCCTTACCTGGTAATAGATTTTTTTTGTGCCTTGCCTTTTGGTTATATAAGCATCTAATCCCCGCTCTTTAAGATGTTTCAGATAAATCTGGGCATCTTCGGGCCTCAGGTAGGCGGCCACCTGGATGGTGAATGGGTCTGTAATAATCACCTCGGTAAGATCTTTTTCCTCCGTGACGGGTTTTTCCGGTTTGACCAGATAGCGGGTCGTGTTGATGACCAAAATCACCACCCCTATAGCCAAAAGCGTTATCATGGACCACCTGATAATGGGTCTTGATCTTTTAGAATGCCTGATGAACAGGATAATGGCTGTTGTTTGTTTGATAAGTATGGATAAGACCGAGGTCATGACCTGAAATAATAGAGTCGCTGCCCGATAAAATAATTTCCCAATGGGTATCCCTTTTTTCCTTTTACGTGGAATCTTCTCCGTAATAGGTTCCAGGCGGGGCGGATTGAATCCGGTCCTCATTTGTTCCAGAGTTTCTTCACCAAAGTTGACCAATAATTTGCGTGCTGTTGATAAAGAATGTTTGTTACGTTCCGTTTCCGGGATCCAATAAGTACACGCAGCGATGCCTTTTAAAAGTTGAGACGGGTCGCCACCATGTTTGAAGGCCAGCAGGTAGACCTGCATGGCCCAATCGTCAGCACGCCCTTCCTGGATGAATAAGACGGCCAATTGCTGAATAATATCCGTGGCCGCGGAGATATCCGCATTCAAAACACGCCTGTAGGTCTGAAGTGCCCGAAAATCCGTTCGATTGGCGGCCAGGTAAAAGCGTGCAAGCAGATGTTGCACCGCAAGTTTATCGGGTTGTGTATTCCCGATACGGCTTAAAAGTTCGTAATGTTCTTTTTTGATTTCATCATGCGCTTCGATTTGACGAAGCCAGTTTTCCGCAACCTCCTCGTCATCGGGATGAGATTGGAGATAAGAGAAGATGAATTGTTCGGATGCATGATCCTTGTCCACACGGGCAAGGTAGAACCGGGCCAGGCGGGCGGCGAGAAGGGTGGATATTTTCTTTTTGGCTAGAGGTGAAAGTATGACACTGTCGAGCACGGCCATGGCCTCATGGAATACCTTCTCCGTTCTTCGGATCACGCCCATTCGTTCCAATGAAGTGGCTTCCTTAATCCGATGCTCGATGGTATTTATGCCGAGGCGGTTTAAAATCCAGCCGATCACCATGAAGACCAGGACCCAGATGGCGATGACCGGCAAAATGATCCAGTCAAGAGTCATGTACGGCTGCAAAGCCGGTAAGGTCAAAAGGCTCAGGGGCCATGCTATCAAGATAGTGACCCAGGTCCTAAACACGAAATGTCTTAATGCATGAATCATAAAAGCCTCAATATCCCCATCCATATTCTTCTGCTTCAGAATCTGTGGTGGTTCCATAACCAATGATACTGCTCTCCACGGTTTGGCCTTTACGGAGTATCACGGTTATGGGGTCGATTGTGGCTTCAGTGGCCTTTCTGCCTGTCATGGGGTCCACTAACTCGGTGCGGACATCAGGGGGAACCGTAAATTCTCTTGGAGGGTCATCTTGTGTGACCTTGGTCATAAAATCGGCCCATATGGGGGCGGCCCCCCGGCTGCCAGTAATGCCTCTGCCTTGTTTATCCCGCAGACCTTTTCCTTGATCAAAGCCCACCCACACGGATGTGCTCAGTGTGGGCGTAAATCCCGTGAACCATGCATCATGGTAGCCATCACTGGTACCGGTCTTTCCCGCTGCTGGCAGACCAAAGCCCATATGCCTGATCACCGTGCCCGTACCTTCATCCATGACACCACGCATAAGGTCTAGAACCTGATAAGCAATGTTGGCATCCAAGGTCCTCTCACCTTCGATGATGTGCTCCTCCAGAATCCTGCCCAAGGCGTCCTCAACCCTCCAGATCCAGAAAGGTTGATGCCGGATGCCACCATCAGCAAAGGTGGCAAAGGCTGAGGCCATCTCCAGAGGGCTGGCTCCTGATGTTCCCAAGGCCAGTGAGTAGACAGGTGCTAACGGACTTTCGATGCCGCACCGGCGGGCGGTCTTGATAACGGCTTGGGGTCCGGTTTGTTCCATGATCTGGGCGGCGACCGTGTTGATGGATTCCATAAAGGCCTTTTTTAGGATCATGGGGCCCCCATATGTCATCTCGAAATTTTTGGGGGTCCAGTCAGGGGCGCCCGTGACCGGTATAGTGACTGGGGTATCATAAAACACGGTCGCAGGACTCAGGTCCAGATTTTCAAATGCCGTATAATAAAGAAATGGTTTAAACCCCGAACCGGGAAGGCGATTATTTTGTATGGCGCGGTTATACTCGGTCTCATCGTAGTTTCTTCCTCCGACAATGGCTTTCACCGCTCCGGAATTGACTTCAACAGTCACCAGGGCGCCTTGAGGCCGTGTCATATCTTCATCAATCCCGATCATCTGATCGAGCTTTGTCAATCCTTCTTGTAAAGATTCCGTGGCCCAAGATTGCATTTGCGGATCCAGGGTGGTAGTGATTTTTAATCCCCCATGATAGACCACTTCCGGCCCATACGATTCTTCAAGGTACCTCACCACCATATCCAAAAAATAACCTCCAGGGCGCCTCCCATTGGAGGCTTGCCGGAGTTTCAATTCGGCTTCGTACGCACTCTCGGCCTGTGCCGGTGTAATGTATCCGGCCGCCAACATTCGAGACAACACGACCTTCTGGCGTTCCTTGGCACGGTCAAAGTGAAGATAGGGATTATAGCCGGTTGGTGATTTGGGCAAACCAGCTAACAGCACCGACTCAGCCAGGGATAATTCCGTTGCTGGTTTCCCGAAAAAGGTGCGTGATGCCTGCTCAATCCCATTAGCTCCCACACCCATGGAAATCTGGTTGATATATGCTTCGAGGATGTCGCTTTTGCCGTATTGTGACTCAATCTGCAGGGCCACCATGAGTTCGCGGAATTTCCGCAGATAGCTTCGCTTAAAGCTGAAAAAAAGGTTTTTAGAGAGTTGCTGGGTAATGGTCGATGCGCCTTCGACCCTGCCCGGTAAAAAAAGGGTCACCCAGAGGGCCTTTAATGTGCGGAGTTTATCTACACCGTGGTGTTCCCAAAACCTGTGGTCTTCGGTGGCCAGGATGGCCTTGATAAAGTCGGTTGAAACCTGGTTTAACGACACATATTCCCGGCCCCCTATTACCATGATCCTTTCCCCTGTGGCAGCATAGATCTCCGTAGGCGGGGTTTCGATAATACGACTTAACGGATCGGGTACACGGGGAAGATCCCTCACGGTAATGAAAAACAGGCCCATACACACAACGGCGGCAATACTCATCATGGCCAGTATGATGTAAAAAACAGTCCGAAAAAATCTGATTGTGTTTCCGATAGTGGTCATTCTCTTGGTTTGGTTTCCTTTTGTTGATCCCCGGCGCCTGTCCCTTATTCGTACCCATGTCTCAGGGCAGCAGGATCACTGCCCCTGCCAAAAAGATTGGTTTTTTAGCGTCGCGCAAACGGCGCGTTTTATAAAATGGCGAAGCCATTTTATGGATAATTATCCATTGGCTCCGAAAAAAGCCTTCTTTCTTCCAGTTGGGATCGTAAGATCCACACAGCCCATTCGGGACTCCTCATTACAATGACTTTTCGACCGGTTCCTTCTTCAATTTCAAAGCCGAGTTCAATGTACCCGGACACGACCTCATCCGAAATGCCTATCCTAACAATACGACCCTGTTCACTTAAAAGCCTATCGGGGTGTGAAATCACACTCCGGCGATCTTCTTCCGACAAGGATTCCATGGCCTTAAAAAAACGGTCAGCGGTATAGATTCGGTCTAGGAAGGATGGAAAATCCTCCAGTGTCCCGTCTAATGCCATTTCGGTTTTATTGATTTGTGATAGCAAGCGGGATGGAATCCTCAACTCTTGAAACACTCGGGTTTCAGCGTTCAAAAAATACACCTTGAGGCCGAGATCCTCCTTTTCGATGTATGTTCGAATCCAATCTCCCCTGCTGAAGATCTGGATCAGGGTGAATGGAGATATGATCTCCTGGGCGATGGTCTGAGGAAGGTTAAGATATAGCTTTTTGAATTGATCCGCAGACAGCATGACCCCTTGCCCGGAGGGGAGGTTGGATGCGATCTGGGTAATGGAAGTTGCTCCGCGTGCCTCACGTTGTTGAGACAGACGATCGGCAACAAGATGATCGAGGGTCTGCCGTGCCGTGCTGGTTCGATGCCCGATCTCCCAAATCACACCCGATTCAGGCCTTTTCGCGTTGGTTGTGAAAAGATAGGCACCTATGGCTCGCTCGATCCAATCAAACCTGAATTCCGATATGAGAACAAAGGATATCAGGAGGATGAACACCAGAGGGCGGGGAGCAAAAAGCCTTTTGGCCCATTCACTCAAATTTTTGGGTTCAGACCAATCCATCATGTTGAAAATATTACAATTCCAAGCTGTCGCAAGTGATTTAAATAGAACCCTTGATTAAGGTTATATTTTAATATAACAGCATTTTTGTGGATTGGAAACATTGTATTTTTTTTTATTTTGCATTCGAATCCCCGATTCCTTGACACTTTGGATCATCATCATATGAGTGCGGGGTCGTTCCGAAAGGACTCTGTATGGGGGCCCGGGTTTTTAAACATGAATTCTTCCTAACGAGTATTGAATCGAAAAATTTCCTCTTTCCAAAATTTGAGTCATGTGGTACATCATCTACGTTGTGGGCGTGGAGGTTCATGAATTATACCAGAATAAAATGTAATTAATCGATATTATTGGTAAAATACTATTCATATCGGTTCGACAAATTTACGGAGAGATGTCCGAGTTGGCTGAAGGAGCGCGACTGGAAATCGCGTGTACTACCACAAGTGGTACCGAGGGTTCGAATCCCTCTCTCTCCGCCATTTTTTTATCGAATGTTCATCCATCATTTAAAGCTTCTGGATTCACGCTATCAGACGTTCGGCTGAGTTCACGTCGAAGCCATCAGAATTCTGCTGTCTGCTCGGATCTTTAAACAATGTAATTAACTGATGGCTGAGTGTTGACGGCCGAATGCTCGCTGTGCAAACCATTGAACTTTGGTTGGATACTACTATCACTTTTAAGATAACGGGGTTTCGTCATTCAACATGGTTTATGAAGTTTTGGCCAGGAAGTGGCGTCCTCAGATTTTTAAGGATGTCATCGGCCAGGAACATATCACCCAGACCCTTTTGAATGCCGTCCAAACAGATCGGTTGGCACACGCCTATTTGTTTAGCGGTGCTCGGGGTGTTGGAAAAACATCCGTAGCCCGGATCTTGGCCAAGGCCGTGAATTGCCAAAACCGGAGGGATGGGAATCCGTGCAATCAGTGCAGTTCATGCGTGGAGATCACGAACGGCTCATCCATTGATGTGTTGGAGATTGACGGGGCGTCAAATCGAGGCATTGATGAGATCCGGGAGTTAAGAGAAAATATCAAATATATGTCATCATCCGGGCGGTTTCGGGTCTATATTATTGACGAAGTCCATATGTTGACCCTTCCTGCCTTTAATGCCCTTCTAAAAACCTTGGAAGAGCCTCCGCCGCATGTGAAGTTCATTTTTGCCACCACCGAACCTCATAAGGTCCCGGTCACGATCTTATCTAGATGCCAACGCTTTGATTTTAAAAGGATTTCTCTCATCTCGATCATCAATCACCTGGAGGCCATCACTCAAAAAGAAGGGATCCAGATCACCAAATCAGGCCTCGCCATTATCGCACGAGAAGCCGAAGGGAGCATGCGGGATGCCGAAAGCCTGTTGGATCAAGTAGCTTCTTTTTCCGGAACAACGATTGAGGACAAGAATATCATTGATATTTTAGGTATCATAGACCGGGATCTGTTGTTTGAGACATCTAAGTCCATTATCGAGGGGTCGGCCGTGGATTGCATCCGCATTGTTGAACAAATATACAATTATGGTTATGATATTAAGGAGTTTTACCGTGCCCTGATGGATCAATTCAGAAACTTGATGGTCAGCCTGGTTTCATCCCCAAATGATTTGCTCGGCACGACCGATTCGGATGCGAAAGAGATCAAGAGTCAGGCTGAAATAGCGGGCCTGGAAAAATTGCAGCAGGCATTGAATATCCTCATTGCCAAGGAAGAGGATTTGCGATTTACATCACATCCCCGGTTGATCTTAGAAACCATCATGATCAAGCTTTGTCGCATCGGTGATCGGCTTTCGTTCGATGAATTGATCAAAAAGGTTGAAGACCTGGAGAAAAGGCTTTCGATGTCTAGACCTTCTAGTCCGGATACTGCACCTGTCCATCAAATTTCAGAGTCTGAATCCACATGGGAGGCTGAAAAAAAAACTGAGAAAGCAGATGAGCCTGGCCTAAAAAGAGATCATGATGGGCTGGAATGGCATGATTTTTTAGAATATCTGATCAAAAAAAATCAGGCCATGGCCAATGTCATGAAGGAATGGCATGTAAAGGAGTTTAAGGATAACACCCTTGAATTGATAAAAGGTACCAGCTCGTTTTCTTCAACATACCTGGATGATTCCGATCGGTTGGAAAGATTAACGGGATATTGTCGTGATTTTTTTTCTCGTGATATTGTGATCAGGATAATCAACGGCAATCCGAATCATACAAAGACCATCCAGTCACAAAAAGTACGGGGTGACATAAATCAAGGACTTCATTCGGAAATACCCGCCCCGGTTCAAGAAGTCATTCGGGTCTTTAAGGGAAAAATAAAGACTGAAGTTAGGTTAGATAATAAATAAGGAGGCGAACGAGAATGAAATTTAAAGGGATACCCAATATGGGAAACCTTATGAAGCAGGCACAGGAATTTCAATCCAAGATGGCCAAATTGCAGGAAGAATTGAAGAATAAGACTGTTGAGGCATCTTCCGGTGGAGGGATGGTCACGATTGTGGTAGATGGCCAACAGGAGGTTCGTTCTATTACGATTGAAAAGGAAGTAATCGATCCCGAGGAGGTTGAAATGCTTCAGGACCTTATTGTAGCCGCGGTGAATGACGGCTTAAACAAAGCCAAGGATATGGCCAATGAAGAAATGACCAAACTCACGGGCGGTTTGAATCTGCCCAATATTCCGGGGTTAACGTAAAAATAGGTTCAGGGTTCGGGGTTCAAAAGCAAAAGCGTTAATCTTTATACCGTAAAGCTTACACCGTATACCTTATGCCTCTTAAATAAATTTGAGATTATTGAAAAAGATAATGTCGTATTTTAGACATTAACTCATTGTATTTGATATCCATGGAAATCTATCCACGTCCTTTAGAAAATCTGATCGAACAGTTGACCAAACTGCCCGGTATCGGGCAGAAATCCGCTACACGGGTGGCATTGTATATCCTGCGGAATCAAAAGGGATTGGCGGAAGAACTGGCCAAGAACCTTTTGGAGGTCAAGGAAAAGATTCGTTTCTGCCCGACCTGTTTTAATTTTACGGATCAAGAGCCCTGCGCCATCTGCCGAGATACGAATCGGGCCAATGGTGTGTTATGTGTGGTAGAAGGCCCGGGTGATCAACTGGCTATTGAAGAATCCGGGATTTTTAAGGGACGTTATCACATCCTTCATGGTGTTCTTTCACCTTTGGATCACATCGGACCCGAAGATCTAAAGATTGGTGAACTGCTGGGCCGCTTGGAAAAAGAAGAGATCCGGGAAGTGGTATTGGCCACCAATCCCACCACCCAAGGGGAGGTTACGGCATCATATCTGGCTAAGATCTTGGCCGATAAAGGCCTCAAGGTGACCCGCATTGCGCTGGGTATCCCCATGGGTGGTGATCTGAAATACATAGATCCAATGACCCTTCGCCATTCCTTTAACAGCCGAATCACTATAGAGCCATGATCCCTTCCCATACCTTGAAAGAGATATCCCGGATTGTAGGCCCGGCATATCTGACTACCCATAAAGATCAGTTAGACAAGCACGGGAGTGACGGCACCAAGATGGCGTTCCTCCCGGATGCCGTGGTTTTTCCCGGAACGAGTGAAGAAATCTCACAAATTTTTCTCTTGGCCAACAGAGATCGTTTCCCTATTATTCCGCGTGGGGCAGGGAGCGGAATGACCGGAGGGGCCTTGCCGGTTCAGGCCGGTCTTGTTCTGGCTATGGATCGTTTTGATCGCATCCTGTCCATTGATACGGATAACCTCATCGCGAAAGTGGAAACTGGCGTGATCACCGCTCATCTCCAAGAACGGGTGGAACGGATCGGACTTTTTTATCCGCCGGACCCGGCCAGTGCCGATATCTCCACCATTGGGGGGAATGTGGCCGAATGCGCCGGTGGTCTCCGGGGCCTTAAATATGGCGTGACCCGGGACTATATATTGGGTCTGAACGTCGTATTGCCCACAGGAGAAATCATCAAAACCGGTGTGGAAACCGTAAAAGGCGTGGCCGGTTATGACCTTACACGACTTATCGTGGGATCGGAGGGGACCTTGGCGGTGATCACTGCCGTAACCCTGCGATTGATCCCGAAACCACCTTCCAAAAAGACCATGCTGGCTTTTTTCAAGGACCTGTCCATGGCCGTGCAGACTGTATCATCCATCATAAGTGAAAAGATCATGCCTGCCACATTGGAATTCATGGACCACCTTTGCATTCGTTGCGTAAGGGAGGAGATGGGGATTGATATCCCGATGAATACGAAAGCCATACTCCTGATCGAGGTGGACGGAGATCAACACTCCATTGAGCAAGAGGCGAAAAGGGTAGAGTCGATAACCCATGGATTGGGGGCCATTCGTTTTCAATCCGCCACTAATCAAGAGGATGTGGAAAAATTGTGGGAGGCCCGGAGAAATCTCTCGCCTTCATTATTACGACTTCGTCCCTATAAGGTCAGTGAGGACGTGGTGGTGCCCCGGAGCCGGTTGGCTGAGTTTATTTCTTTTTTAGATCTATTGAGTAAAAAATATAAATTGCCCATCCCAGCCTTTGGCCATGCCGGTGATGGGAATATTCATGTCAATATCATGTTCGACAAAGCCAACCCAACGGAAACGGAAAATGTCAATCATGTCGTAAAGGCGGTTTTTCAGAAGACCCTTGAGATGAACGGCACCATCACCGGTGAACATGGTGTGGGTATTACCAAATCCCCCTATTTGGAAATGGAGATCTCCAAACCCGCCATGGATCTCATGATACGCATCAAAAAGGCCTTTGATCCCAACGGGATCCTGAATCCGGGAAAGATCTTTCCTTAATACTTCGCATATGTCGGTACGACATTCTTATATTTGTTGACCAATGCCTTCCATTTTTTGGGCAGTTCGATCTTCCGAGTGGTCTTTCGGCTTGCGAACACACCTACCGGCATGAGCAGACCGATAAACGCGCCTGCCCCGCCAGCCACCAGTATGGATATGTCACCGGGATCATGAATCAATGGCACCATGTCCGTTTCCCTCATGGGAACTTTTCCTTTATATAGCCCTGGCCGGGCGCCTGGTGTGGTCATGGGGCTGCTGGTTCCCCAATAGGTCGGAAGTTGGTAGGCTGGCACCCTCGCATATCTAGAGATGAATTCTTTGATGTCTCGCTTGGTCCAGCCTCTGTCCGCCAGGATTTTTGCGTGTTGCGGCGTGATGATAATAAATGGTCCTCCTCTGGGGATGAGGTTGTAGACAATGGCCCGTAAAATACCTTCATCATCCGAACCATACGGCCATATCTGCAAATAGGTATTGGGGGAGGATACCATCACGGTGCTGTCTTCCTTGTTAAAGCCGTATTCGACATGAAGCGGTTCCCAAGGTGTTTTTTCCTCATTTTCCGCGATGACCAAGCTGTATTTCCCAGGATTCCCCAGGGTCCCCATATCCTCCACGCCCTTACGGGCTCCCCCGATATTTTTAATAATGAGCGCCATGGTACGGCCGATGGCCGCATTGGCCATATCACCGGGACTTAAGACCCCAGTGCCGCAGTTGAGGCGGATGTCGTTACGGATGGGACCGTTGATCACCCAAAACGGCGCCCATGAACCCGTGCTGACGCCCCAGGTGCCGAAATTGGACCCGGGATCCATAAGGGTCTGGACAGCGGCTACCAATACAGGCATATAGGTGGGCAAGGCACCGGCCATGACCGCATTAACCGCGATTTTTTCGACGGTCACTTTCCCCAACCGTGGGATAAGTTTGCCCACCAGATGATCCGGTGGCAGGTCCGTTCCCGTCAGCATCTCGGCAACCGCTGCCTCAGTGGGTGGAATAACGGGCAGACCATCCGTCCATCCCCTTCGGTAAAAAAACAGGTTGGTCTCATCAAGGTTCCCTTGAAATACGATCCTTGAAGGTGCCTCCATTTCTTTTGGTTTTGGAGAGGTTTCCTCGGCCGTTAATGGTTTGATCAGACCATCGATAATGGCATCTAGCGTCTGGTCGATACCCGCCTCGATGTCTTTCATCACACTCGCTTCACAGGGGATGGGTGTTGGGATAAAGCGGATTCCCGGCATACCCTTACTCGATGCTGCAGATCCGGCATCATTGGCAAAACCTTCATTGACGAGTGTTATGGATGGCTTGTTTCTGGCTTCCGTGGAGATTGAACAGTACACAAGGTACTTGGTGCATGAACCTCAATCCCCGTATGCGAGGATGACGGCATCGACTTCTTTTACCCATTCGTCAAATCGCTCCCGATCCTCGGTTTCATCAACACCTGCGTTGGGCATAAGCAGAAAGCTGCTGAAATTCATTGAAGGATATCTTTCTTTTAATTTGGTTTCCACCACGCTCAGAATGGGGCGCGCGGCACGTTTGGAATTATGGAACAATCCGATGGTCTTGTTTTCCAGGACTGTTAATCGTGAGGTAATTCCTTTAAGCGGAATGGGATCAGCCTCCGCCCATGGACTCATGACTTCATATTCCGGATTTGCATGATCTGCATTCATTCAGGGAACCTCCTTGGGGATGATTAAGATGAAATGCTGTTTGAGCAATGGAGTCTATGAAAAACGGCATCAAGTGTCAATCTTGAAAACATGAAATTTATTTCCCAATAATAGAAACGGCATACATACGATATGGTCATTATTTTACATGTTTTATGACAAGGGTCTGAGAACATATCGTGTAACAGCCTTTTATCATTGGTGTTTTGGCGATAAAAAGACTTGGCACATCTGTTGCTCATCACCAATATAAACGATTATCGGATGAAAATGATTGCAATCATTTAGGTTTTTATAAATCCAATCGTTCGCGCAAGTTTTTCAAAAATCTAAAATGATACAAATAATTAAAGGTGAAAATATGGCGGATCTTACTTTAAATGAATATCGTGATATACCGGAAGATGAACTGCAGAAGATATTTCAGGCGGAAACAAAAAAAATGTTTGGTATCCAATCACGAGGGCGTCATCGTAAAACGCGAAACCAGAGCGACTTTCTTATTCAGATCAAAAAAGCCCTCCCACTAGTGGAACCGACGACCTCTAAACCCCAGTAATGAGAATCCCCACCTATCAAGAGAAGCGGCTGGTTATTCCAATGTGAGCCACTTTTTTTGAGTATACCTCGTTTATATCATTTAAAAAAGGATATCTGGCATTCAGCATATACAGTATCCGACATCGCATGGTTAAGATGTTCCATCATAGGTTTTTACCCGGGCAATAGGTATTGCTGCACACGCGACAGACAACGGTGCGTATCTCTATTACGGCGATGACGATCATTACCCAAAAAGCTATGAACAGTCCAAAATATCGATACAGCCAGATTTGGGGCAGGCCTATGAACAAGATCAGTATAAGGCCGGTGACGACCAATTCGAATATTGTATAGGGCGGTCGCCGAGTTTTGAAAATTCTGGCCATTTTACCCGGGAAAACGTGCCCGCATTGGTCTCTGCAAGGGCATTTGGCGCAATAAGCATATAACAAGGCGATTGATGCTATACCACAAACCGCTAGATAAATAACACCTGGTACCCAAGATACTCGAAAAATGGCTATGGCGGCGAGGATGACAGCGGCGAATATGAGTCCCAGGCTGATGATTCCATGAGATTGTGCTTTCATTTTGTTTGACCTTCGTGATTTATTCGTTCGAATGCCGATGGATTGTCAAAGAATCGGGTTTTTTTATTGGCACTCATCCATAAACTGACGTTTTTGAACTCGTGTTATCACTTTTCAGCAGTCGGCCAAAGCTCATCAAAACACGTCGTCGTCGGATGTCTGTAAGGTTTTTCTGGTCAATGTGAGATTAACGAATTGCATCATCACGCGCCCGTTGAATGGGCCCAAGGTTTACCTCCCCATCCCCCTAATCGCTCCGCAAGGGGAGGGGGGGGATTTATGGATCTGCCGTCGCCTTTCGCTCCAGCAACATCTCAATAAAGGCCTGCAAGCGAGTACGTGCCTGACCCTCAGAAAAATTTTTTGCATCCACACAGTCGACCTCCAGATTTAAAACCGGTATGCCGGCCTTTTTTAATCCGGCTTCAACCAATCCTCTGGCCCCCGTACCCTGAAGACATCCCCAATGACAGGGGTTGATCATACCATCTACATGATAGGTCTGCGCCAGTTTTATAAGGTGTTCAATACGTTTATCCAAGGATTCGACCAATGGATTATTTAAGATTCTTTTTGCCAGTCCTTCGTACGGGTCATCCGGATCGATCGGGTCCCAAGTGATATCATTTAACTCATCTACCACCACGACCGCCTTGAATTCATTTTCCAGCATTCGCTCCAAGGGATTTTTAAATTGAATTCGATTCTGGTACCACATTAACCGAATTTGTTCTCCTGCCAGGCCTTGTTTTTTATTTTTCATTTTATTCATAAAGTCATCCCGGTAGGCCTCGGCCATCTCAACTGCATACTCTGAACCCATGATTAAGGACATCAGATAATATAAATTGATCATATCTTTTGAACGTACGGGTGTCGGTATCGCCTTAGCCATTTCATAGACATCCAGCATGACGCTCCTGGCCTTGTTCGACTGCTTGATGACATTTCGCAAATTATTCGAATCAATGGATCGACCTGTATGCTTTGCGGCAAACGCCGTCATATCCTTGAATTGAGCGGCCAGGTACGAAACAGATTCAGGGTCTGAATTTTGGGGTACGTGAATCGCAAAAAGATCTTTTGAATAATATTCTGCAAATTGCTCAATCGTCGCAAAACCACTGCTGCATGGGCTGGTCGTGGCGATGAGAAAATCCGGCGTGGGCATCATGGATCGGAGGGCCGCCCCGTGAACGGAACGATGATAACTGCAGATATCGGTTGAATATCCATGCCGCTCGGCTGTTTCCAACATTGAATCAATATCCCCAACAGCGGACAGCACCGCGCCTATATACTCCACAAAGCACGATGTGACACCCATGGCATGCAACAGCTCGAAAGGCGTTGCCACCCCACACCAGGCCACGGGCTTTTCAGTGGAATATAGAAGATAACCCAATCTCGCTACCTCAAGAGCGAATTTTTTTTGCGGGGACATCATACCTTTATGCCGACTGGAAACAGCTGATAAGGTATTTAAGACATTTTTGAAATAGTGTTGCATTATGTTGTTTCCTCGTGACCCGAATGAGGTTTCAGCAGTCAGCGATTAATCGTCAGCGAATACAATGATAAAAAGGATGTTGCTGAAAGCTGAGAGCTGAAGGCTGACAGCGCGAATCCGAAAAAAGGTATCATTTTAGATTTTTGAAAACCTTGGCGCGAACCTATGGATTCCGCGATCAAGTCGCGGAATGACCAGCCAAATTTATGGTTACGCGACTGTAAATGATCACCTCTGATTTTTACACGGTCATTCCGCGACTTGATCGCGGAATCCAAT
>JAFGGA010000162.1 GCA_016930835.1 Deltaproteobacteria bacterium | reverse complement strand
GTCTGGTAGCGCACCTGAATGGGGTTCAGGGGGCCGCTGGTTCAAATCCAGTCGTCCCGACCAGCCTCCGTTCGAAACGAAGTTGGAAAAGGAGGCTGCGGCGGCGTGGCTGAAAGCAAAGCCTGGTAATGAAATTTTGGCCGGTGTTTGATTTCAGACGTCGTCTCGTCAGGCTGGCTTTCTACCCTTTCCACAAGCGCGGGCCTACGGAGTGACAAGCAGGAAAAATAGATGATGAATGAGGGTTAACCGAATGGTTAATCCTTTTTTTATGGATTATCAAAAAAATGGTTGGAAAATGACAACTCAACAGGTGAATCAGGATGTTTAAACGACCCTCTACATATATGTATTTTTGATATCAGTCTGGGATCTTCTATTGCAAAAATAACAATCTCACACTAGAGAGTTGAGGGCGTTGTGATCCATGACCGTGAACCAAGCAAAGGTGGGATAAGGAGTCATTATGATAAAAGCTAAACAACCTCATACTCCGCCGTGAAATGTCGCAAATAAGGCGCTTCATAGACGAACCTGAATCCCTTTAAACACTCCCGGTTTTTAAATACTTCCTCTATGACTTCGAGCACATAGTCAAAGTGACTTTGGGTATAGACACGCCTTGGAAAAGCCAGCCGCACCAATTCCATTTTCGGAAGGATGTACTCTCCGGTTCGGGGATCGGTTTTCCCGAACATTATGCCTCCGATTTCACAGGATCGTACGCCCCCTTCCGTGTATAAAGCGCATGCAATCGCTTGCCCGGGGAATTGATGGGCCGGTATATGGCTAGCAAAGGTCTTTGCATCAAGATAGATTGCATGGCCGCCTGGAGGTTTCAGAAACGGGATACCGATACGGTCCAATTTTTCACCCATATATTCTATGGTCCGGATACGATAAGCCATATAGTCCTCATGCAATACCTCATCCAGGCCTTGAGCGATTGCCTCCAAATCCCGGCCTGCAAGACCTCCATAGGTAGAAAAACCTTCCGTCACGATTAACACGTTCCTTGCCTGTACAGCAAAGTCATCGTCATTGATGGCCAAGAAACCGCCGATATTCACAAGCGCATCCTTTTTCGCGCTCATGGTGCAACCATCGGCGTGAGAAAACATCTCTTGAGCGATTTTTTTCAACGGTATTTCCGAATAGCCGGGTTCTCGTTTTTTGATAAAATAGGCATTCTCGGCAAAACGGCATGCGTCAAGGAAAAGGGGAATGTCATACCGGCCCACGATTTCCTTTGTGTTTTTGATATTTTTCATGGATACGGGCTGCCCGCCGCCCGAGTTATTGGTAACCGTCAACAGGCACAAGGGTATATTTTCAGGTCCGACTTCGTTAATTAATCTTTCCAATTTGTCCAGATCCATATTACCCTTAAATGGATGAAGGCTTTGAGTATTTTTTCCTTCGGAAATCACCAGATCGACGGCATGACCTCCATGGTATTCGATATTTGCCCTTGTGGTATCAAAATGGGTGTTTGAAGGAATGTGTTTCCCTTTCTGGGATAATATCTCGAAAAGAATCCGCTCTGCTGCCCGTCCCTGATGTGTTGGAATAATATGTCTGAATCCCGTGATCTCTCTTACCTTCTGCTCAAACCTGTAAAAGCTCCTTGATCCGGCGTAGGATTCATCCCCCCTCATGATGCCAGCCCATTGTTTATCGCTCATGGCAGCCGTGCCGCTGTCCGTAAGCAGGTCGATCAGTATGTCTTCGGCGGGGATCTTAAAAAGATTGTACCTCGTGACCTTCAATAATTGCACGCGCTCCTCTTTCGTGGTCATCCTGATCGGCTCCACTACCTTGATTTTAAAGGGTTCTATTATTGTTTTCACTTGATATCTGTTAAGAAACTTCTGGCGAATTTTTTAATACGGTCAGCCCATTGTTCCCGGAAGCCATGTAGCGATAGCGGGAAAGAATGCCACAACGAGCAGGGCGATCACCAATACGAACAAAAACGGTATTGCCCCGCGCAAGACCTCATGCGCGTCAATGTCGGATACCTGCTGAATAATAAAGACGTTCATTCCGATAGGGGGAGTGATGAGACCGATCTCCGTATTGATGGTGAATAAAACGGCAAACCATAGCATGTCATAGCCTAACAAACGTATGATGGGGGCTAGAATGGGTATGACCAGTAAACAGATCGCCGATCCGTCAAGAAACATGCCCAGGATCAAAACCAGGACCGTTATCGCAATGATTACCATCCATCCGGGCCACCCCGCGGTAACAAAATAGGCACAGATATCCTGGGTAACCTGAAGCATGGCCACAACTTTCCCCAGCGCAATGCCACCTGCAAGCAATATGGCAGCCATAGCCACTGTTTTAGTGGAATCTTTCATGATGGCCAGTAATTGCGTCCACTTGATTTTCTTTATGAACAGGGCAAATCCCAGGGCATAAACAACCGCAACGGAAGCCGCTTCCGTGGGGGTAAAAGCCCCGGAATATATACCTCCCATGATAATGATCGGCAGGATCAGACTGCCGATGGCCACCCGGGTTGCGGTAAGTTTTTCCCGTAAAGATACTTTTGGCAGGGGCTGATAGGTTCCGGTCCTCTTGACAATAATGACCGCGCCTATTGAAAGAAGCACAAAGACCAGAATCCCCGGCATGATTCCTGCTATAAACAGATGCCCGATGGACTCATCCGCGGAAATGCCAATAAGGATCATCGCTGTACTCGGTGGTATCAAAATTCCCATTGTTCCACCGGCCGCAACCACACCGGCGGCTATCCGTTTATCATAACCGTAGGCGACCATAGCAGGTATGGCAACCAGCCCTATAGTGGCGGCATTGACCACACTGGATCCTGAAATCGCGGAAAATATTGCACAAGCCGCCAGGGCTGCTATGGCCAGTCCTCCGGGGAGATGCCCCAGCCAGGCCCGGGCGAACTTAAATAATTCATCCGACAACCCGGATCGATACATGATATTGCCCACAAATATAAAGAGTGGAAGGGCCATTACGGTAAATCCGTCCCAGACCCAGTATGCGACCTGAGGAAGAGCATCAAGCCCCCTAGGGATACCTAAGATTCCTATGAAGCCGATGGCCGCGACTATTCCCAGGGAAAAGCTGATGGGTATCCCAGCGGCCAATACAACAAGCAGTAAAACGATTAATCCCAATGTAGGGTTGAGTGTGAGGCCGGTGATAATGCTTATGAAGAGTACTATGATCAAAAGTAAGACAGTGAGAATGGAAGGGGACAGGGTTGCGGTTTTAAAACGAGGCCCTGTTAGAAGCAAATAACACCGGGTCACCAGCATACTGAATGTCTGAAAGGCCAGAACGACAAACGCGGCTAGGAAAACCGCCTTGACCGGCCATACCGGTAGACCTAAAAAATCGGTTGTCTCTGACCGGGTAACACTCTTTATGACCATCATGAGGCCATGGCGGGAAAAGATCACCGCATAACACAGAACAAAAAGACTGCTTATGATCTCGAATATCTTCCGTGCATTTTCCGGCAGCATGCGAAAAACCAGTTCCACCCTGACATGTGCACCTTCCTTCAGACCATAACTCACCGTAAGAAATACCGCCATTAACATCATGAGGATACTTATCTCAAAGGCCCATCCGGTGGGGGATCGAAAGAGATATCTAGTGATCACATCATAGGTGACCACAAAGGCGCATAATGCCATCAATCCACCTCCGATATATCCGAGCACGGCCGATGCATGATTTATTGCCTTGCCTGTACTTCTTGCCACCGGAAATGAACTTCGATCCATGGGATATCTCCTTAAATCGGACGTGGATGATAAACATAAAGAAATCCATGCCCTTTTAGGGGGTATTGTTTGAATAATTTGTCCTCTAAGTTAACCTGTTTAACTATGCGCTACCTCGCCTCAGCCAGCCAGTTTAACATCTCTTTTGCCCTATCTTTTGAGACGGCCTTTTCCAGCAGCTCCATTCGTGCAGGCAGCATCTTTTCTTTCCACAGACCCAATTCGTTTTCCGGCACATGGTAGGTCTTGACTCCTGGGTATGTGGCCATTTTTTCTTTCCAGACCCTGTCACCTCCTGCCTGGAGTTTTGCAAGCATGGCTTCCCTGGCTTCCGCGGATACGGACATGAGTATTTCCTGGATCTCCTTGGAGAGGCCTTCCCAGGCATCCCGATTGATGACAAATGCGAATTGGGCACCCACTACAAGGGGAATCCGCGTATAATTTTTGCATACTTCATAGCTTCTACTTACCTCTACGCCACGGGTTGATGTGATAAAGATACCATCCACCGTTCCTCTCTGCAGGGCCATATACATTTCAGAACCAGCTATAATCACGGGGGTCCCCCCCAACGCTTTGCAACTGGCCGCATCCGAATTTGAAGACACCCTGAATTTAAGTCCCTTCAAATCATCCGGTGTCTTTATCAGCTTTGGTGCGCAACCCATCACATCGATATCACCTGCTGTGGTCCAATTTAACACCTTGGTGTTGGTCTTTTTTTCCAATTCACCGGCCAGCATCTTTCCAAGCGGTCCGTCAAGGGAGCGAAATGCATGAGCGGAATTATCGAAAAGCGATATGCCGAGTATGGTGAGTGAGGGAGCGACTGTCGGCCATCCTTCGCTCAACTGGGTTACCGCCATTTCCACCATGCCTGATGAGATGGCGTCAACGTGATTATCCGAGGCAACCAACTGGGAACCGGGATACATCTCTATTTTTATTCTTCCCCCGGTCTTTTTGGCCACTTCATCAATGAATACAGCTTTAACCAGTTCGGTATTTGAGCCTGCCGGCCAATCCGTAACGAGCCTTAGTATTTTCGGCTGTTCCGCAAATGTTACACCACCTCCCATCAGAAACGAGATTACCGCCAGTGTTGAAATGAATCTCTTTAGGATAAAATTTCTTTTCATTTTTCCGACCTCCCTTGTTAAAGGTTATATATTTTGATTAACAGTTTATGGTATATCCAGTTCCATCAACGGTATATGCTGCTGAGCGCCGAACAGGTCCCGGCAAGCCGGGGCACCGCTTGCCATATCAGCCGGTTTGGGTATGGTAATCTTTATTCCTCTGACCGAGTCCACAAAGAATATTCCAAAAACCTCATCAGGCCTCATGTTATACAGCTCCGCGATTCGTTCTTTTGTCAAAACGCCCGAGTCCTTGACCCTTTTATAGGATCCATCTTCATCAAAAAACAGATCGAATGTGGTTCTGAAGGGACCCGCACTCTTGCTGCTCAGGACAGCCGTTAATTCATGAATTTTCATGATATCGCCTCCATGTTTTTGTCAGGGCTTAGGAAATTCTCGTAGTTCTATTTTGAATGGTTCGCAGGGGTCTTCCAGTGGAAGAAGGTGCCAGATATTATATTCATATACCGGCCCAAGCCTGTGTTCTCTGGGAGAATAGGCAAATGCTACATTGGCGGCCGTTGCGATTCGACCCGGATAAGCCATATGGGCGATAAAATCCACGGCATTGTTGCATGCCGAATCCGCTACCTTGGCATCCGCCGCAACCGCATCAATGATAATTCCAAGTTCATGAGATCGTGTCTCCTGAACCGGCTCCGCATCCCCGAGGACTCCATTTTTCCCATACATCCGGAACATGAGTTCATAATCCCGGCCTGCTTTATAGGGCCTGACTTTTTCTTCAACATGACTTTTCGCCTCTTCCAGAAACCAGTCGATACAATTTACCAACCGTTCGTCTCTTACCCCGCAGATACATATGGTCCTGTGACCCACCTGCCGGACGCCTTCGATCTTCAGGGTATATTTCTCGGGGATCCACCTGCTCCCCGAAACTTTAACGGATTTTTCGTCATACTGCTCATAAACAGCCTGGCTCATATCCAGTGTCCCTCCGGGATTTTCTTCTCGAGTCGGATCTGACCGCTCATAAAAGGCATGGGCCGCAACCGATTGAACGGTGCATCTGGCATTCTCATTTGTAGGCCTGACCAGAAAGTGATCCTTCCTCAGGCGAGCGAATACGGGTTCAAAGGACTGGGGTTCACAGACCAATGAAGAGCATTCGATGGTCTTCGCCATGTGTGCGGTAATGGCCTTGTCAAATCCCTTTTTCAAGGGTAATGCCATATACAAACCCACATCCAAGGCGCGCCCTGTTATGACACCGTCCACATCCAGCTCAAGAGCCTCCATGATGGGTTCAGGTCCCATCTGGGCCACGATCCTCCTGCTCTCATCCACGTCTTTCTCCGACAGATATGGGGATAATCCGGATGTATCAACCAGACGACGAATCTTAGATCCCTGCCCGATCTTTTGTTTCAAATACTCCTTATCAAGCTCTCCCGGGATAACGGCTATCCTCATTTTTATATTGTTCTCTTTTGTAATCTCATTCACTGC
Organism: Deltaproteobacteria bacterium; assembly: GCA_016930835.1. Classification (GTDB taxonomy): domain Bacteria; phylum Desulfobacterota; class DSM-4660; order Desulfatiglandales; family HGW-15; genus JAFGGA01. Next base: position 1,270 of record JAFGGA010000162.1, on the reverse strand, counting down.
CTCCAACGCCCTCTCAAGCTGGATATTCGAACCGGAAGGACTTCCGCTTGACAAAATAAAAGGGATTTTTTTTCTTTTTGCGGAGATGAGTATAGTCGTCAGGTCGTTTTTGATAGTCATTAATGAACCATATGGATCATCTATGCCCAGGTATGTGGGACCGCCGTCCGAGGTCGTCCCCTGTCCCACGATAACATCAGGGTCCCAGCTCATACCCCTTTCCCACGAAGCTCCACCGATCCCGAATCCGAAGGTTGCGGTACTCAAAAAACTTATTTCTTCCGCCATCTTTTCCCCCTTTGTTTGTGCTATTCACCCACTATGGTTTACGAATATTCTCTAATACCCTTAAACGGGCCCTGTCAAAATGTGTATTAATGATCGACTCCGCCAGGCCGGCATCCCGCTTGAGTAATGCTTCGGCAATAGCGATGTGTTCCCTGTTTCCTTCAGCAAGAGATTCCGATCCCGCCTGAAGGGTATAGTACCTGAACCTTTCCTCCTGCGTTCTTAGGGAATCATGGATTTTTAAAAGGAGATCATTTCCGGTAGCTTCTATGATAAACCGATGAAATTGCCTTGCCAGAAGACGCTTTTTATCAATATCATCTGCTGATTCAAATGCCTTATTCATCAGACCGATGAGCTTTTTTAGAATCTTTTCCCGTCTGGAATCCATTCTTTCAATAGCTACTCGAATAGCGGCCCTGTGGATGAGGCTGTTCACCATATACAGATCCTCTACTTCTTTTTTTGACAGGTCCTTTACGAATGAACCTCTTAGATTAAAAGTCTGGACCAGGTTTTCTGATTCCAATACCTTGATTGCCTCTCGCACCGGGGATCTGCTGATACCGAGTTTTAAGGCAATGGCCGTTTCATTAATCCGTTCACCGGGATTGAGTTCCCCTTCAATGATAGCGTTTCTCAAGATATCCACCACCTTAGGCATAATGGGCTGATTTTTTTTTAATTTTTTCATATTTTTAATTTCTTATCTCATTGTAATTTTTAGATAAAATATGGAATCGTCGACGTCGTCTAAATTGTAAGTGACAATATTTCTTTTGTCAATAAAAAAAATAGTGGCCGACTTTTGGTGATCTCACAAAACCAGACCCTTTTAAGAACCTTGGATAGGTTTGACGGATCGGTAAATGATAGATACAAAAAATTTTAAGGTGGCAATGAAGGTAGCAAAACCTACAGAAGGATTGCATAACGTATTGATATTATTCACCCCATGCACCCCATGCACCCCATGCACCCC
>JAFGGA010000161.1 GCA_016930835.1 Deltaproteobacteria bacterium | reverse complement strand
CAAACCGATAGATAAACCCAGGACAGACAAATTGTTTGGAGAAAAATTCGCCATTGTTGCCTACCCTGACAAGGATACAATGAACCTTGTCCGGAGTAGGTGGCGCGAATACGGTTTCGGTCAATAAACAGTGCAAGCCGATTCCATAGATCATAGGAGATGATTATCCTGAGCGACTTATGTAATTGCGCATAATTTAGTCAATACTGAGAGCTCATTCTTTTTCAACATTTAAGAAAGGAAAAAAATGTTTCCCCATCAAACTTATCCCATTCAGCCTTATCCATAAAATGACCATCACGGAGCCTTACAGCTATATCAACTGTTCACGTCTTGAAGGTTAAGACAATTACTCACCGTCGCTATTTGGTCGTGCAGACTATTGTGGGCCCCTTCGAAGAGTACGGCAACGTCTCCGGTATACCGGCAGAGGCGAGCTTTCTCTGGCTATTGGAGGAGAGTATGCAGGCCAGGTCCTTTTGAAATAGTGAATGTTGTCTGTGAATACCTAAGAGGATATGAGGGGGATGTCCAAAGTGATGGTTATAGCTGGTATGATTTGAATTTGGAAAATGGCTGTGTTTTCAAGAAAAAGTGAATTACAAAACCGATTTTTCTTGACAATAAGATCTCCTTTAATATACTTACCGGTAGGTATATAAATAACATACCTGCTTTGATTTTCAAAATTGCAAGGTGTAGAGATAATTAGGTAGTGGTTTAGATTCAGTTTTAAGGAGAATAACTGTCGTGGAATAGGGATTAAATGAATAATATTGAATTGCTGCCTTCTTCTTTTAAGACTGCAAACTTTACGCGTACGGTGTTATCGTGGGAAGGAAAAAGGACATAAAAAAAAGAGAAGATATCTTGGAAATAGCAGTGTCTCTTTTTTTAGAGAAGGGATACGCCGCTACCTCAACCGCTGATATCTGTAAAGCGGCAAAGATAAACAAGCCCACCCTTTATAATTTCTTTGAGAACAAGAGGAACTTATTCTTTTCGTGTCACATGAGATCTCTCGAATACCATCTGCAACCGTTTTTGGAACGGGCTTACTCTATAGAGAACCCATCAGATCGGATAAAATTTATGATCCAGGAATTTACTAGGATAATATGCCAACATCCTGAGTTGAAGGTACTTATTCATGAGACCATGTCCATTAATGATGAATATTTTGGGAAAGTCAGACAAATTTGGAAGCGGCATTATGAACTTCTTCGAGATACTATTTCAAAGCTTAAAGAAGAAGGCCTTGTTCTAACGGATATGCCCTCATCAAGAGCAGCTCTTTTCATGCTGGGTACTATGACATGGATCACCTTTTGGTTTAATTACGAGAAAAAAGATTCCGCGGACGAATTGGCTAAATCGGCGTTTTCTTTTTTTCTTAATGGTCTATCCGCCGATAAGACATTACTGCTTTCTAAATGAAGGTCGGCCGGTTATTAATAAAATCTGCAAAGTAACACACGGAAACGATGGTAATCTGCTTTGAAGGAATGTACATCGAGGTGGTTGTCAGCCCGCATTCCATGACTGAAAACCGTTTGGGATGGGGGGCTCGGATAATATAGTTTCCCATTACAAGTGGGATAACGTGTAACCTTTGACTTGAAAGGAGAAGGAAAATGAAAAAATTGTTTGCTAGGGTTTTGACGGTTGGGTATCTTTCTTTGCTTTTCATCTTTTGTCTACCCTTATTCGCTTCGGCAGATGGATTTCCCGAAGATGGGAAAATCATTCGATTTATTGTCCCCAATCCGCCAGGGGGGGGGATGGACCTTTACCCTAGAACGCTGGCACCTTTTGTTAAAAATCACCTCCCTTGGAAAGAAGGAGAAGTGATTGTAGAAAACATAGTGGGGGCAGGTGGATATACAGGTTCGCGAGAGATCTTCTACTCAAAGCCTGATGGCTACACGATCGGTATTGTTATGGACCAAGTCGTGACGCTTCCTCCGATCTTAGGGCAGGTAGCGTATTTTGATGCCTCTAAATACACCTTCTTTGGGCAGTTCAATAATTTTCCGTCTATGATTTTTACTAATTCTAAAAGTCGATTAAAGTCATTTTCGGATTTAAAGCACAGCAAAAATCCCGTCACCTATGGATGTGACATGCAGCAAATAGCGAATTATTGGATGATGGCTGAAAAAATGGGATTAAATATGAAACCGATATTGGGCTATCAGGGTTCTTCAGATAGCAGGCTTGCCGTATTAAGAGGGGAGGTCGATATTAGTACCTCCGAATACTCTTCTTTTGCCAACTATCACACTTCAGGCGAGTTGAGAATTCTGTTTCATTTTGGAAAGGGTCCGGATAAGAGAGCACCGGAGGTCCCTTCGATGTTGGATCTGGGTTACCCCGAGGAAATTGCGGGGATAAATACAGTGGCCCGGACCATCGTAGGTCCACAAGGGATTCCGGATGATCGTGCTGAGATATTGAGAAAAGCAATCTGGGCGGCGCTAAATGACCCCGGATTCATTGCCATATGTGAGAAATCAAAAAGACTTGAGCCTGATCCCAAAACAGCACAAGAAGCGGAAAAATCTACTAGAGCGACGGCAGCTTTCTGGTTGAAACACAAGGATCAGGTCAAGGCTACCATGAATGAATTTGGCTATCGGTAATATCGTCAGAGCATGGTCAGAGACAGGCGACCACCATGCCTAATCAGATGAATATAGGCTAACCAGCGGTCACTCAAAACTTTGTTTTTCAGCCGTTAGCTGGCCGTTGAACGCTGATCGCTGATAATACGAATACAAAAACGTAGGTTTGTGGGTTCGCGCATCCTCGTAATACGTGGTTTTCCATTATAAGGTTGGGCTTGATTTATCTCGGTGTTCTCCGGCCCCGGATTTTACTGAACTTCATCGATCTCCTCTTTTTTTAGAGTAGTGGAGGGGATATATAGGAAAGATAAATGGATATCTTTAACAGCCTAATAGATGGCCTAGTATTGATCTTGCAATGGAAATCAATAATTTACTTGAGTCTTGGAATCGTTATTGGATTTTGCACGGGAATTCTTCCAGGCCTTGGAGGTGGGACTGCGCTGGCACTTATGCTACCATTTGTTTTTCGAATGGCACCTCACGAAGGTATCGCTTTTCTGTTAGGAATGCATGCTGTACTAGCAACTACCGGTGAACTTACCTCTATTCTCTTCGGGATTCCTGGTGAACCGATTACGATCGCAATGATTATGGACGGGTTTCCCATGGCAAAAAAAGGAGAAGCGGGCCGTGCCATGGGAGCCGCTTTAATGAGTTCGCTTATCGGATCCTTTTTCGGAGCTTTCATTCTCATCATTTGTATACCAATTGTGAGGCCTTTAGTACTCGCACTTGGGACACCAGAATTGCTTATGGTCATGGTTATCGGCCTGACATGCATCGCCAGCCTAAGCGGCGGCAAGGGAAAGCGCAACTTGGTGGTGGGTTTCCTCGCCGGAGGGATCGGATTTTTGTTCTCTCTTGTAGGAGAAGACCCGCAGACAGGAATACTTCGTTTTACTTTCGGCTCATTGTATCTCTATAACGGAATCCCCTTAGTTCCTGTGGTACTGGGCTTTTTCGCCATTCCCGAATTGATTGATCTGAGGGTGCGGGGAACATCCATTGCAGGCAACATACCCATTGAGGGTGATCTAAGTAAAGGCGTGGTTCAAGGTTTGAAAGACGCCCTTCGCAACTTTTGGCTGGTTATCCGATGTAGTACTATAGGCTACGGAATAGGGATATTGCCAGGCTTGGGAGGAGCTGTCGCTCAATGGGTTGCTTACGCGCATGCGGCACAGAGTGCCAAAAGCGCAGAAGAACGAGCCGGCTTTGGTAAGGGGGATGTAAGAGGGGTAATCGGTCCCGGATCGGCCAGTAATTCCAAAGAAGGAGGAGGGATAATTCCCACTATAGCTTTCGGCATACCAGCTACACCTGGAATGGCGGTTCTTATGGGGGGCCTCTTGCTTATGGGGCTTGTTCCCGGGCCTGAAATGTTGACAGAGAATCTTCATTTGACCTTTTCCATGGCATGGACGATCGCGCTGTCGAATTTTATATGTGTACCTGCTTGTTTATTGATTTTGAACCACCTTGCGAAAATTACCACCGTGCGCGGAAGCCGTATCCTGCCTATCCTTATGGTATTCGTTTTTATCGGAGCTTACTCAACAAATTTCAAGACAGGTGACTTAATCGTTTTAATGCTTTCGGGGTTAACAGGCTACTTCATGGTAAGATTCGGTTTGCCCCGGCCTCCGTTATTTATGGGTTTTATCATCGGAAATCTTGCCGAGATGTATTTTGGCCGTTCCAACGCGATCTATGGAAGCAGCTGGATATACCGACCAGGGGTTATTGTTTTTGCTTTAATAGCTGTCGGAGTGGCACTATATCCTGTACTCACGGACCGAATGAGAAAGAATACCATGGGAGATAGAGGGGGTTTACATGAAAGAAATTAGCTTTAGCGGCAAAACGATAATGTATGCTGCCATAATGGCGGTTACGGTATATTCCGTCATCTTGGGGATGCGCTGGCCGATAAGGGCCGGGTTATTTCCCATAATCGTTTCATCCGTTGTTCTGATCCTGGCATCCATCGAGTTGGGTTTTTCTTTATTTAAAAAAGAGAGCGCGGATGATACAGATAGGATTGACTTTAAACTCTCTACCGATGTTGACAAGGCGACAGCAAATCGTAAAACCGTATCGACTCTTCTGTGGCTGGGGGGATTTTTATTCGGAGTCATTCTGTTTGGATTACCGGCTGCCATTCCTCTATTCCTGTTTTTCTACTTAAAATTCGAATCAAAAGAAGGTTGGATTTTTTCTTTTATGATGACCTTCGTTTTCTGGGGGTTTTTCTATTTCCTTTTTATATGGCTCCTGAAAATTCAATTCCCTGAGGGGGCGTTACTAGGGCTGACATAGACCCTATTCTTTCCACGAGAAACAAAGGGGATGAGGTTTTTCAAATTTAGTCAACAGGTTCAGCAAATCGACTGATGATTAAAACGCTCATTGGAAGGGGAAAATAAATCATGGCTCTTAAGCTCACATTGGCTTTCATGGAAAATCCCAGGATCTATCCTCTCCTGGATGGTACTGTAAAACCCGACAACATCGATTTGGAAGTCATCTTCTACTCGGGCCCTCATCCGGGCCTAAAGACTTTTAAAGGCACCGGTGGCATGCTCTTTTACAATAATCTCGCAAAGGGTCTTGAATGCGACATATCCGAAATGTCTCTTTCGGAGTCACTTCTCACCAAGGAGAGAAACGCTACCATCGGTAAAGGCAAATGGGACTGGACTCCGATCCCGGTATTCCTGAGCAGGGGGCAATTCTGGGCCAATATGCTAGTCAATCCATCCTCCGGAATCCGTGGGCTCGCAGACATCCGTGGAAAACGCATCGGTGTCCCTGATTATTGTATGACCGCTTCTCTCTGGTTCAGGATCACACTGAAGGATCTCTATGGCATAGAGGCATGGGAGAACACCTGGTATAACTGTCGTTCCAAAGATCTGAGCCATGGAGGCCAACTGGGACTCGCTATGAAGGAGTATGCGGTAGGAAAAGGAGTCCGGCATCGATGGCTTACTCCCGACCAGGCACCGGATGTGATGCTTGACCGGGGGGAATTGGATGCCATATTCCCCCCACATACAACAAAGGGTAAGACGGTTGGCGATCCGACTGTGATCGACCGATACGGCGGAATTCCATTGACCGGAAACCCGCGCATAGGCAGGATTTTGGACGATCAGGGGGAGGCGGCTATCACAGAGTTTTTCCTGAAGACCGGCGCTTATCACGCAAACCATCATGTGGTCATTAAAAACAGCCTCCTGCGGGAACATCCTTGGGTTGCCATGGAGATGTTCAGGGCCTTTCAAAGGTCCAAAGAAGTAACGTACGAGCGGGCCAGCAAGACACAGAATGCCTATCTGTACTTTGAGCAAAACGCTTGGAAAAAACAGTCGGCAGTATTTGGAGAAGATCCTTATCCGTTGGGTCTACGGGCAATGCGAGAGACACTTGAAAGAGCTATTAAAGGATCTCAAGAACAGGGGCTGATCAGGAAGCGGATCAATGTCGAGGATCTTTACTTTCCGTCTACACTGGAGACCTAAAAACCTTTAGACATAAGGTCTTACAAAGACCCTTTCGGTTTGCAGGATATAGAATGACACAATGATTCTTTATAAAGAATTATTTGACAATCGGGTTACGATTGAATCGGATATGGTAGCAAGAAAACGAATTTAATCAATGGGAGGAAAAAAGGATGAAGTGGCTAAAAATGGGGGGGGAGGCAAGATGACGACTTGGGAAGATATATGGACAGGAAAATCGATTACGGATGCACTTAAAGAGGCTGTAAAACGATATGGTAAAAAAAATGCCTTTATTTTCGTAGACAAGGCGATAGATTTTGAAAAGCTGTGGAATAACTCAGAGTTGGCAGCCCGGGGTCTTATCAAAGTCGGTGTTCAGAAAGGTGACAGGGTCGGGATCTGGATGGCCGGTTATCCTGAGTGGGCTTATCTCTTCTATGCATGTGCTCGGATAGGTGCGGTTATGGTCCCCGTCAACACCCGGTATAAACCGTTCGAGGTCGAATATGTTTTAAATAAATCGAAGGTAAAAACACTTATTCTAAAGGATGAGGGAGGAAAGGGGAAAGATTACCTTGGAGTTTTGAAAGAGCTCATACCGGAAATTGAGGCATTATCTCCCGATCAGATATCATCAAATCGCCTTCCGCATCTCCGGCAAGTGGTAGTGAGCGGAGAAAAGCAATACCCCTGGGCATTTTCATATGATGAGCTTTTAGACATGGGAGCATCAATTTCACAGAAAACCCTTTCCCAAGCGGAAAAAAAGGTTTCATCGGATGATACGGCTCTTATTCAGTTCACGTCAGGAACTACAGCCATGCCGAAAGGCGCTGTTCTCTTTCAAAATGCCATGCTGCGAGGTTCTTACTATAACAATTATTTCCTTGGAGTTACTGATCAAGACCTTTTTTTTAGCCCTCAGCCTTTTTATCATGTGGGCGGATCAATCCAGGTCATGCTTGCCCCGGTCGTTACAGGATGCACGATAATCGTTCAGACTTACTTTGATACCTCGGAGGCGCTAAAGTTGATGGAGGATTATCAATGTACGGTGACTATGGGCCACCAACCGCATTGGATCGAATATTTGAACCATCCGGAGCTTAAAAAAAGAAAACTTGTCCTGGAGCGGGCGGAGATTTTTGCACCTCCCGATGTGAGGAAGCGTGTTTATCAGGAAATGGGGATAAAAGTACTTTTGAGTCCGTATTCGATGACGGAAACCCATTTAGGTGGATGTGTCGGTAAATACGATGATCCGATCGAGAAGTGCCTCACCACGGTGGGCCGGTGCGTTCCGGGAATGGAATTATTGATCAGGGACCCGGAAAACGGCGAAATTCTAGCGGATGGAAATGCAGGTGAGGTTTGTTTCCGTGGATGGGGCGTTATGCGAGGTTATTTGGATGATCCGGAAAAAACCGCAGAAGTCATTGATCACGATGGCTGGTTTCGAACCGGCGATCTGGGTATCAGGGACAGTGACGGGTATATTCGACTTGTCGGGCGCATAAAGGACATGATACGCGTCGGTGGGGAGAATGTGGCTGCTTCGGATGTGGAAGGTTTCATTCTTCAGCATGAAAAAGTAAAACAAGTGGTCGCCGTCGGCGCACCTGAAGAACGCTTAGGTGAAATAGTGGTCGTTTTCATAGAATTAAAACCTGGTTTAATGGCCACGGAATCGGAAATTATTGATTTCTGCAAATCCGGTTTGGCAAGCTTCAAGGTTCCGCGACAGGTGCGCTTTGTTACCGAGTGGCCCATGACTGGTGCAGGGAAGATTCAGAAGTATCAATTACAGGAGTTGGTGGCAAAGAAAGGGGTATAGATACAAAAGAAATACATCTGTAGAATATCAAAAACGGCCGACCGGAAATGAACGTCTTGCGGCAATCTGTTTTGCAATGCCTTCATTTATGCCTCTGGAAATTTCAGACGAGTAAAAGGCTCATAGGGGTAAAGCGTTGTTGTTTATTCATTCTGGCTTTTGCTGGTTATGATTGAATACCCTTTTGATATTTGTTTTTAATCTATGGGATCATTTTTGGTCTATAAGTTGTTACATTTCGTTTTTGCGTTAACTTTAACGGCAGAATGCAAGTTTGTTTTATCACTTATCACCATAACTGCAAAGGAGAGAAAAAAATGTTAAAAATAGATGTTTATGCGCACATCACCCCTCAGAAATTTATTGATGCTTTCGCTAAGAGATCGGTGTCCTGGGAGGTAATTTCCGGGATAGCGCCAGCCATGGGTAACCCCACATTAACTGATCTTAGCAAGAGGCTTGAGGTCATGGACAGGTATGAAGATTACGTCCAGGTGCTGACTCCCACCGGCCAGGTTATAGAGCCATGGTACGGTCCCGGAGAAACGCCGGAGCTTTCACAAATCTTCAATGACGCTGTTGCCGAGATTATTGCCAAGCATCCTGATAAATTCATTGCCGGGGTGGCACAGATACCCATTAATAATATCGATGCATCACTCAAAGAAATTGAGCGTACCATTGAGGATCTCCATTTTAAAGGCATTCTGCTCCATACCCCTATTTATCAATATGAAGAGGGCAAACCGGGATATAACTATGAGACTATGAAGCCTATTGATTTACCAGAGTTTATGCCCATCTATGAACTCATGGACAAGTACAATTTGCCGATATGGATTCATCCAGTAGGATCGGGCGGGGTGCCGGTATACAAGGGAGAGGCGAGAGGGATGTTCGGCCTTTCGCATATGTTAGGTTGGCCTATTGAATCGGCGGTGGCCATGGGACGTATTATCAGCAGGGGCATACTTGAAAAATATCCAAAGCTGAAATTTATCATCCATCACTGCGGTAGTGGCTTGGTCCCGGCCTTGATCGGGAGAATCGCAAATGATGTTGACAAGTTCAGGGCAGCCAACTTACTAAAAGGCGTTACGGCCGAAGCGGATCCATTTAAAGATAAAAATGCCGCCGATTACTACCGTATGTTCTATGCTGATACATCACTTTATGGCGATACCTCGGGCCTTATGTGCGGCTATGACTTGTTCGGCCCCGAGCATATCCTTTTCGGCACTGATTTCCCCTATGATAGGGCCGGCGGTGATAAATTCACCAAGAAGACAATTGATGCGGTGTATAAAATGACGATTTCAGATTCTGATAAGAAGATGATTTTTGAGGATAATGCGAGGCGCATCATGAAGCTTGATCGTTAGAACAGGTTAAAATAAAACGGATAATGAACTCTTGATCATACTGGCCGGTCCACGGGTGGTCGAGGAAGCAATAGAGGCGGAAAAAAAGGGATTTGATGCTGTCGTGCCTTACGGCAACCTTGATCTCGGGGTGGACGCCGCCCGCAGCCAGGCCGATAATCAAGTGGTTGGAATGGACCGGAGCGGATTCTGCATGATTTGGTATGCTAACCCGGGGCGGCCGCGGGTATGGTCACGCCCGGCTTGAATGCGCTCCATTGTCCCCGATCAACTGAAATGTGCGCAATGATGTTGCCGAGGATCGTTACCACATTCCAGGGGATGACGGCACCACCCCCGAATTGGATATCGCCAAAAGAATAACTGCATACCCATCCCAGCGCCGCCGCATGTGGCTATGAGAGCATAGCGGGTATTACGTCTTTTCATCTCATGGGTCAGGCGGCTCTTTTAATCGCCTCGTTGAGCACAGTGGCTGCCAGGTCATGGGCGGGCACGATTCGGAGTGTGCCGCCGAAATATCCAATGGGAGTTCTTGCTGCACTGACAATAGCTTTTTTCATGTTTCGTCATTGTCTCGGAGATAGTGAAGTTTCACATCTCGTCATCCTTGACGGCTCCCACTCCCCCTAACTTTTGATTTGCAGCCCTTTTTTATTCAAAGGGCCACAGCCGAAACAATGGTTATGGGGAATTAGATCTTGAAAGGCTTTTGATGTCGTTATGCTGTTTTTCATATATAAACAGTCACCCCTGTCCAAAAACGATATTTGGCATACAGGGATCTCTTTTCAAGTTCACCATCCGAAAATCGACACAGCCTTTTAACCCGCCCCCATCGTTGCGACGAATGGAATTGAGGACAGGCACAAAGAGCAAACGGCACTTAAACAACCATGCTCTGTGGGGCTGCTGTGATGTTTGCAATAGTTAGGTGCCCTTCGACTTGGCTCAGGGCCGTGAGTGCCTCGACAATGCTTGAGACCATGAGCTTGTCGAATGGCTGTCGAACGGCCGTTCCATGACCTCCTGACAAATGGTGTGAACTTGAAAAGAGATTCCCGTACCCCATTATTAACGCATAAAAAGATTGAACCTTAACTTTGTCCTGTTATGGATGTTATTGAAAAACAATAATTTAAATAATGAAAAAGCTCAAATTGAATTTATTTTGGACACCAATATCTTACATTATTTAGAAGAAAATAACCCGAAAATACAGATATGAGATTGAAGATGAACAATTAGAGGTTTTCAAGAAATTCGGCAAAATCCACCAAATTCGATTTTACAGATTTATTCCTTTTTCTCAATTTCCATGATAAGTTCCGGTGTACACCCTTTTGGATCTATAAGATCTACCTTGAAACCTTCGCCCTTTCTCTGCACATCTGACTCAGCTTGAAAAAATAGGGGGATCGGTATTCCTTCTATATAAATGTCAATGCTCGACCTATGCGTAAACCATGCCTTATGCGCCAGAGACCCAGATAAAACAAGTCGTGTCGCCTTATATTTTTCTCAATAACCCGGCAATTCCCCGACTCATAATCAATGCCTGATCGCGTCGAGATAAAATATCCCTATGTTTGCTGTATCGGTCTATTGAAGCCAGGGAAGATATTTCCCCATTTCCTCCCTTGGCCATCCACTTTTTTTCAGATCCGAAGCTGTTCATCCCATGAGATTTCCTTTTTAAAAGATATTGCTTATTTATGATAATTCTCTACCATCAAAAGCTTAATTTCTCAGTATTTAGTTTTATTAGTAATTAGGAATGAAGGACATCTTTACATTTTCACATTTGATTGATAATTGGAACGATATCAAAAAACAGCGCAGGGGGTATCCTGGAGTCACACTTTTTAGCTTTCATCGTAGATTGTGAAATCCTGCCACGATATGTATATGGCTTTTCATATTCATTACGGATATTTTATAGATATCTGGGGCTTGAGTGGAGAGGTGATTGCGAATTTTTTCTCAAACTTGCCCAAAATCGGTTATGGATGGTTAAAAACAGGTAGAAATGGTACTGAATGAACCTCCCCCCAAGTAGTCATACAAAAGCATATTTTGATGGCTTTATATATGGTGTGGTTTCGCTAACCTAAAATTGACCCCTTTTGAGGGAGAACGATAGATAATGTACATTTTAAGGCTTCCCCTCTTTCCAGGATCGGGCTCGCCAGATTATAAATGAGGGATTTAATTTTGTTTGTTCCATGGATTAAGTCCTTGTTTTTGTTATGTCTCGCTCTTTTCTTATCAGTAATCGATTTTGCATTATATAAAATGCATATTTAGCTTGATTTATATGGATGAATTATATACAATTCAGATATGTTATTCCAAATCGGTGAACAGATTCGACAGGCACGAAAGGCCCGCAGGCTCACTCAGGCTGAGGTAGCAAAAGCCCTGGGTATGAGCCGTACGACCATCGGGCAGATCGAGAACGGCACCATACAAGAGATCGGTGTACGAAAACTGATTCGGGTGCTCGAGTATTTGGGGCTGGAACTACGTATCCGAACTGCGGGAAGGCCCCCGACATTGGAAGAACTCCGTGAAGATGAGGTGTCCTGATGTCGAGTGTGTCATCTCTTGCGGTATGGGCCGCGGATAAACGATCCGGCCTTCTGGCTCGGGAAAAGCGACAGGAGTATGTGTTCGCTTATTCTCCCGATGTCGACCCAGGCGCCCAAGTATCCCTGACCATGCCGGTGCGCCTACAGAGTTGGGGAAGCCGTGAATTGCATCCTATATTCCAGATGAACTTACCTGAGGGAGCGCTTCTAGAGGCGATCCGTCGCGCCATATCCAAGGTGATGGGGGAAGATGATCTTACCATTCTCCGGGTCACGGGTGGGAACCAGGTTGGGAGAAATCGGTTCGCACTCCCTGATGAGGCATCACCGCGTACAGAGAAAACGCCGGAATCTTTGGATGAATTGCTTACCTATCCGGATACCAGAGAGCTTTTTCACGAATTGGTGGAGAGATATGCGCTTCGATCAGGGATCTCAGGAGTACAACCCAAGGTATTGCTGGAGGCCACTGAGCGAGCTGCATTGACTTCTTCCGGCTATATCGTAAAGTCCTGGGGCACTGATTACCCGGGTCTTGCGGTGAATGAGTATTTCTGCATGACAGCGGCAAAAGGGGCCGGGCTACCGACGCCGGAATTTTTTCTTTCAGACAACGGCGGCCTCTTTATCATGCGCCGCTTTGACATCACTCCTGACGGAACTTTTATGGGTTTTGAGGATATGTGCACTCTCCAGGCCCTAGGGACTGCTCAGAAATACTCGAGCAGTTATGAACGGGTTGCAAAGAGCATCCAGAGTTTTGTATCAGGCGATCGCTTGTCGGCGGCCAGGGAACAGTTTTTTGCCGCATTGGTGTTGTCGGTCATGTTGCGAAACGGCGATGCCCACCTGAAAAATTTTGGCGTGTTGTATGCCACACCTTTAGACGTTGTGACCCTTGCCCCAGTCTATGACGTGGTGACCACAACGGCCTATATCCGAAAAGACGTTCCGGCGCTTTCCCTGGCAGGGACGAAAAAATGGTGGCCGCGCAAGATGCTGGAGCGTTTTGCCGTATCTTATCTCTCCCTGCCCATAGGAAAAATTTCCAATACGTTCGACCGTCTGACGGATGCCGTCATGGATACGCGAAGGATGATCCCAGAATATATGGCTGAACACCCGGATTTTCACGACATCGGAGAACGAATGATGGCTGAGTGGGATGAAGGCGTCAGCGGACTGGTTGAGTAAGACGAATATTCGGGTGTATGAATGAAAAGGCAATCATATCCCCTAAACTCGGGCTATCCCTGTTATTCCGATGATATCAGCCCTTATCAGGTTGGTGTGAAAGAATCCTTTTTTCACCGACCGCTCTTTGTCAGCAAGGCCCCTCTTATCAACTTTGTTTGGTGGGCGATTCTGAAATATTTCATGCCGAATGAATAACCGGGCACGCCGCCTGCTACGAAGATATGGATATCCTCGGGGCTTACCAGGACCGGGACCTTGGCGCCCGGCTTCAAGCAAGCCATAAAGGAGTTGTGAAGTTCGGCAGGGACTGCTCTCTCCAGCCAGCCGCCCTTTATGGCCGCGATCTCTTGGGACGTCAGATCCTCAAACGGCACGCTGGTCTTATCGTAGATGGCGGCCTGCAGCTTTTCCTGGGTATACCCCAACCGGTTTAATTCCTGGACCATTTCCGGGTGCAGTACGATCAGGTGCTTGCCCGGGGCGGCCGCGGGTATGGCCACGCCCGGTTTGAATGCGCTCCACTGTCCCCGATCAACTGAAATGTGCGCAATGATGTTGCCGAGAATCGTTTCCACATTCCAGGGGATGACGGCACCACCTCCGAATTGAATATCGCCAAAAGAATAACTGCCCGTTGTGGATACCGTCACGCAGCTGTCCTCGGGCTGATAACCGCGGGATGCATGGTAAGGCTTCCAGGGATTGGCCGCATCATTTTCGGCAAACGTCCTGAAGGTATGCGCGGAAGGGCGCCCCATCAAGGCCATATCATTTTCACCCGGCCACAGGTGGCCGGTATTGATGAGCGTCAATCGCACAGCGCGGCCGATGGTGTTGTTGGCACGCCAGCCATGTCCGAGAAAACCGATCCCCGAATTCATGTTTATCTCCCTTGCGATGGGGCCGCTTACGATAATGGCGAGATTGAAAGAACCCGTGGATGTCATCACATGGAGCAGGTCAAAATGCTTGTCGGTCAGGCCTTCCATGGCCGCGATGATCACCGGGAGGTATTCGGGTCTGGCGCCCGCCATGACTGCATTAATGGCGATTTTTTCGATCGTCGCAATCCCGTTTTTGGGGGCCACTATGCCGATTACCTCTTTTGGATCACGACGGATCCCGGAAAGCATCCATTTCACGCGCTCTGGCGTAGGCGGGATAAGGGGGAGGCCATCCCCCCAATGGATATGGAGGAAAAGCCGGTTGAACTTCTCCAGGGCCAGGTCGTAACGTTCACTGGTGACTCGGGACGATTCCGCCGTTTCGGTCTTCTTGATCAAAGGATGGGTTTCCTCCTGTGAAAGGGGATGTGTCAGCCCTTTCATGATACTGCTGAAGGCCGAAACCGCGACGGGTTTTATATCGTCCACCGTAATCCGGGACTTGTAATATTCATCCGCAGGCACCGTCGTGATACGTAAGCTGGGCATGCCGTTGTCCTCAGCGGATGATTTGGCATCGTGACCAAAATTGTCCGTGGTGATATAAACGACGGGTATACCCAACTTTTCGAGTTTAATGGCTCCGGCGCCGCCGGACCAGGTGCAAGATCCTCAGTCCCCGACCCCGTATATGACCGCATCGCACTCCTTTGCAATGGTTGCGGCCTGTTCATCCGGCACATTAAATTTGCCGACGTACCGATTGGTTTTTGTTTCAGGATACTCCTGATGGAGCATCTCATTCATGACTTCGAAAAAGTTATTCCCCCCCTGCTTCCCGATCCAGTAAATCCCGATGGTTTTTCCGGCAAGATCCGTAACGCGCGGCGTGGGGACCAGGAGCGGTGGCGGCTTGATATCTCCCCTGGGATTGAGCACTTCGATGGTAACGGCATCCGATGCCGTTGCAGTCCGATCCATGGTGTCGGGATCGCCTCCACCCTGTGATGAACGTTTCCGTGATGAAATGGTCTGCTGGAGGTTGCCGATCGATCCTCCACGGCTTTGTATGATCACGGATACGACTTCTCCGGTTTGCCATTCTATTTCATAGATCCGGTTCCGGATACGATCCACATGCCTATCATCCATGGGACCGTCAACCTGGACCAGGACATCCCAATCCGTTTCCATCCGGGTCTCTTCCCGGGGGCGGGTATGGTTAGGTATAATTTCCGCTGTCGGTTCCAGTTCATGAACCGCATGTCTGACCTGTTCAATGATGGCCTCGTTCATGTAATCACCTTTTGTTTCAGGGTAATCAAATCAGGATTCAAGAAGTCCAGGGCCCCCCGCAGAAAACAGCGGGATCTTTGACAAGGATTCGAGCGAAACAACGATGAAAATGATGAATAACGATGCACTTGAATCCCTGGTCACTGTCTTCATGGAAAAAAATGTCCGGCAACATTCTCAGGGCACCGCACCAAACCACTTGCGTGAAATAACCTCATATCGTCCGTCCTCTATGAGGCTCAATATGGCGATGGACACCTTTTCTCGTAACGGACTTCCTTGTGGAAACGCGATGCCGTAAGATTGTCTTTTATAGGTAGAACCGACGCTCTTGAACATTTCCTTGCCTTCGTTCTTGATGAAATATAGGATCGTGGGGGCGTCATAGATGACCGCATCCGCCGATCCGTTCAGGAGCTCTTTGTAGGCCTGATCGATATTGGGGAAAAGCTTCACGTCTTTATGTTGAATATTCAGGGCAAAGTCCGCGCTTGTTGTCCCCTCTTTGGTCGCGATGACCTTATCGATCAGCGCTCCGATACCGTAAATATCCATTCGTTCGGCCCTGACCATGATGATCAGGCTCGAGTCAAAATAGGGATAGGAGAAATCGATCGATTTTTCCCTTTCCGATGTGATGGTCATGCCGGCGAGAGCCACATCTATCTCACCCTTGGTTAGGGCCGGGATCAACTGATGAAAGACCATAGGCTTCAAGGTATAACGCACCCCTAAATCCTCAGCCACGGCCTTCCATACATCCATATCAAAACCGATGTACTTCCCGTCAGGGCCTTGAAATTCGAACGGTTTAAAATTCGTATCACAACCCACCACGAGATCCTCGGCCTGCGCCATTTGGCAGGGCGCAATCACAAGAAAGACCAATAGCCATATGACTTGAAATCGTTTTCGCATATCTCCCTCCGATATTGTTTTACTCGGTTTATGCCCAACACATATCTGAAAACAGCATAAACAAAATTTATGTCCCATATCAACCCTTAATTTCTAACAGTATGCTTGAAAAAAAATAAGACTATTTCAATCGATTATTCATAAATAATAAACAAACAAATATCAATAAACAAATAGTCATTGGGTTAGATTACGGAATTAGGCGAAATGAGAGAAAATCGATCTCAATATGCAGCTTGAGATTGTGGTGCCTGTTTCAGACAACCAGATGACTATAATCAGATACAATTTTTTTCTGTCAATAAAATTTATATTGTTATATCAAATTGTTATGCTGTTTTCATGAAAAGGACACATAGGTATTAGATTTTTGTTCCGGATCGACAAGTGCTTCGCAATATTTCTTGAAAATCATTCCTTTTTATTGTAATCCTGTAATCTACTCATTCATGTACTTTATCCATCTACATTTCATACTTCATTTTATGAAAAGCCAAATTCATTATTCAATTTTCCATTGAAAAGAACATGCTTTTACTATCAGTAACTTTTCAGTGCTTTTCATCAAACCGATTATCGTTATAAAGGTTATGCCCTAATGGCTCAAGGTGATGGTTCGTCCTTCAATATAACAACCTCCCTCTGAGAGGGAATTATATAGAGAAGCATGATCCTTTGCTGTTGTTTCTCATGAAAGGAGAGGAATAAATATGACAAAAGAATACAAGATGTATATTAACGGTGAGTGGGTTGGCGCTCTGGATGGAGCGGTCTATGATGATCTCAATCCTTACACGGGTGACATTTTTGCCAAGGTTCCTGCGGGGAAAGCCGTTGATGCCCAAAAGGCCATCGATGCGGCAGCGGCGGCATTTCCGGCATGGTCACATTCACTGCCCGCGGAACGTCAGGCGTTGTTCCTAAAAGCGGCTGACATTCTCGAAAAGAAACAGAATGAGATTGTTTCTATCCTGGCCGAAGAAACCGGCTGCGCCTTCGGGTTTGCCATGTTTCAGGCCGGATTTACCCCTGGATTGTTGCGCGAAGCCGCGGCACAGGCCCATCAATCCAGCGGCGAGATCATCCCAGCGGATCTGCCCGGCGCCCTCTATATGGCCATACGCCAACCCGTGGGTGTGGTCGCTGGGATAGGGCCCTGGAATGCGCCGCTGATCCTGTCGCTACGTTCCATCTGCATGCCCATTGCCTACGGAAACACGGCAGTCCTCAAACCCTCAACAGAATCGGCTGCGGCCGGTGGTGTCGTGATCGCGGAAGTCTTTCATGAGGCCGGGTTTCCAAAAGGTGTTTTGAATCTGGTGACGAACGGTCCGGGCAAAAGCAATGAGATCGGCGATGAACTCATTGCGAATCCAAAGGTCCGTCGCATCAACTTTACCGGTTCCACCTCGGTGGGCCGACAGATAGCTGAAAAGGCAGGGCGGCACCTGAAGCGTGTGGCATTGGAACTGGGTGGGAATAATCCCATGATTATTCTCCGGGATGCGGATTTGGATCAGGCCGTGAACGCTGCAGCCTTCGGAGGATTCCTTCATCAGGGACAAATCTGCATGTCTACACGCCGAATCATCATCGAAAAGCCAATTGCTAAAGAATTTATTAAAAAATTCGTCGATAAGGTTTCCACCTTCAAGGTCGGCAGCCCTAAAGAAATGGACACCATCATTGGTCCATTAATCAACAAGCAGCAGTTCATTAAAGTCAAGGAAAGTGTGGAGGCGGCTGTTCGTGATGGGGCAAAGATTCTGTACGGCGGAAAATCCGAGGGGCTGTGTTACTACCCGACCGTATTGGCCAACGTGAAACCGGGGACCCCCTTTTCATGTGAGGAAACATTCGGTCCTGTTGTCTCAGTCATTGAAGTTCAGGATGAAGAAGAAGCTGTGGCCGTAGCTAATGATACCAACTACGGTCTTTCAGCGGCGGTTGTGACCCGAGACTATGTAAAAGGTATGGCCATTGCCGAAAGCATTGAATCCGGGATGGTCCATATTAATGATCAAACAGTTCATGATGAACCCCAGGTGCCGTTTGGCGGTGTGAAAGACAGCGGTTGGGGGAGATTCGGCGGTCGTGCTGCCTTGGAGGAATTCACGGAGTTGCGTTGGATCAGCATGCAGCTTACACCCAGGCAGTATCCATTTTAATGAATGATGACGGTCCTGGGAATCCCTTGTCGGTTGTGTTCACCCTCCAACCCAATCGGCAGGGGATATCATCTTTCGGAAGATTTCGCCGATGATACGATGTTAAACTATGTCCTCTCCAGGATACCGGCCACGCCCATGCCGCCGCCGCATATGGCTATGAGACCGTAGCGGGCATTCTGTCTCTTCATTTCATGGGTCAAGGTGGTGATGATACGGGCCCCTGTCGCACTTAAAGGGTGCCCCAGGGCGACACATGAACCGTGAACATTGATCTTGTGGTAATCTTTATCTGTGGTTATCGCCCATTCACGGAAATCGGCCAGGGCCGCCTCGGCCAAGGCCATCATACTGGGGACAATTCCGAAACGCTCTTCCGGTTGTGACACGACCCTGGCCCGAAGGATACGGTTATGCAATGGCGTGCCCCATGTTGAGAGGCTGCCGTGTCCCCTCGGCATATTCCCGGATCCGCCCAGCCCCCCCATCGAATATCCCCTTTCAAGTAGAACTCGGCGGTACTCATACTCTCCATACCACCAGTGACAAGAATGTCAGCATTGCCGGTCTCGATCATCATTGGAGGCCGTGCAAACGGCGTCAAACCCGCTGGGACATCTTCCATAAACGGTCAGCCCCGGTATCTCCACGGGCCATCGTGCGTGCGAAAATTCAGCAATAAAATACGAAAACACGTATCATTTTAGATTTCTGAAAAACCTGGCGCGAACCTATGGATTCCGCGATCAAGTCGCGGAATGACCACCCTAGTGCTCATCCAGAAACTAGCGTTTCTGGATTCAAACGATCAGCCGTCAGCTCTCAGCGGGCAGCCAAAGCATTATTAAAACAAGTAGTTAGCTGATGGATGAATGCTCCATCCAGAAATTGCGTATTTCTGGATGGGCGCCAGCCTAGTTTTTGGTAGCACGACTGTAAATGATCACCTCTGGTTTTTGCACGGTCATTCCGCGACCCCTCATCAAGTGCGGGGTAGGCTTGATCGCGGAATCCAATCGCTTGGATTTAGAAAAACCTAAAT
>JAFGGA010000160.1 GCA_016930835.1 Deltaproteobacteria bacterium | reverse complement strand
GCGACATTAATGAATTTTAAAAAAGATCAAGCCATTTGCAATTACCCATTGTACGCACTCTCCCTTTTCCCATTGCCCCCTCCTTGATTTATCCTTACCCTCCTTTCGCCTCTTGGTGCGCCATGGCTTTAGCGACGACGGCTACGCCTTGGGCCTTTTTGTAAAAGAAACACCCGGGATTCTCCCTGCCCGCTTAAACCTCGCAGAGGCAGGCGGGGATTTGTCTTTCGTCTTTCGCGCCATATCTCACCGACTCCGTTACATTGAAAAAGATGACGGCAAGGATATTATATTTTTGACTGAAAAATCAAAAAGGCCGGGCAGTATCAGGCAGGGTGTAGCAGGGGAAATGGGTTGATGAGAAAAATTATTGAATGAACGACGCTTGAGAAGTTTTAGTTATAACAGAGACTGAACTTCTCTAATGAACCACTATTGAGGTCGGTATTGATAAATATATCGTGGATTTGAATTGACAGGCGGCTCTATTGAGAAAGAAGGATGGAGGGAAAAAACGGAAAAAGCTATCCTGTATATGCATTATACAAGAAATATTAGTGCTGACATTCTCACAAGCTGTTTGGAGCCAACGGACCAATGGACGGGTTGTTCCCCTGCCCTAAAATGTTTCGAGAAAGCCTTTTGGTGAGAGTATAGAAATCCCCTCAAAATGCTCTAGATCGAGTAAATCCTTATCTCCTGTTACAATAACATCTGCTTGGCCACTAACCGCCAGTTCCAGAATCATGTTATCTTTAGGGTCGCGGCAAATTGATACTGATCTGGTTATCTGGATCTTGACGGATTGTTGTAAAAAGTAGTGAAGAAATTCAGTTCTTTCTTCAACCGTGAGATAGGGATCAAATTTTTTTCTAAAAAATGTATCTTCTAATTCATTCTCTGTGGCCTCTGAAAACAGCAGCTCTCCAATAGCAAATACCTTTTCAAGGGCTTGAGCCGGTTTACTGTACTCAAAAAGAGCGGCACTGATAATCACGTTGGTGTCGAAAACACAGCGCAAGAAATTACCCATTAGAGAATATGAGTTATCTTTTCCCCGAGGAGTTCTTCCAATTTTTCTGGAGTCAGACCGCGGGCCTGAGCTTTACGGCTGAGTTCAGACATGACCTGTTTTAGGGACTTGCTTTCTCGTTGTGGTCGAATAGTGACAGTGTAACTCTCGTTGGGTATTGCCTGGATTTTTTCAGCCCAATCCTTGGGAAGCTCACTGCCTTTGATATTGTCAAGAACATTGGTTGGCATTTTTTATTTCCTTATATTTCCCAAAAGTCATTTGGAAATATACCTTTATTACCCTGATTCTGCAAGGAAAATTTCCCTTGGTAATATAAAACCGCCTCGTCTTCCGCCTTTAGCCCTTGCATTATCCTCGAACCATTTTCCCCCGATGTTGAAGCAGGCCTTCTTTTTCTCCCCGATGGTGGTAGAAACCTCTTCGCCGACAGCAACACCCGGGATTCTCGATTTGTCTTTCGTCTTTCGCGCCATATCTCACCGACTCCGTTACATTGAAAAAGATGACGGCAAGGATATTTTGTTTTTGGTTGAAAAATCAAAGAGGCCAGTCAAATTCTGGCAGGGTGTGGCAGGGGAAATGGGTTGGTATGGGGATACTAGAAAAAGATTGAATTAAGTAATGATGCGGCCTGGCAGCTTCCTTTAAAAACCTGAAAACCCTTTTCTCACCTTCCGTGCCTCCTCATAATCTTCAATATCTTCAGGCTGCATCCTGGCCATTATCATCCCGGTCGTTTTTAGCTTATGACTAACTTTCTTGTTCCATCAGCCGGTTCTAAAATGTCCCCGTGCTCTAAACATTCAGGCCTGGCACACTATCAAATTCGATCAAGGAATAATTCCATGGACGTCCCCCTGTACTCAGTTCCAGTAAAAAGGACTGCAGGTTACTGATAATGGCCTGTTCCAGTTCGCTCTCATGAAACGCGGGACTGTCCGGGAGGTCCAGAAATTCCAGAACATAAGGGGATTTCAGTATCTGAACAGATGAAACAGCCTCCCCGGGGAGTCGCTCTCTATTGGCGGGCAATAGCCCTTGTTTTCCCTTGTTGCTTAAAATGCGATCATAATAGGAGGTCTGAATCTGCCGTTCCAGTTGCGTTTTTGTCCAGCCGCATTCCGCGGCTTCCTGCTCGTAGAAATCGCGGGCTTCCGGATTGCTCACCCGCATCAAGGCACGATAATGCGACCAGCTGAGTTGAGGGTTGAAAGCGCTTTTAAATGGGTCCTCTGCTGTGTGTTGTTTTGTCGGCAAATGAGATTCGCTACCTGCCGGGTAATGTTTTTGATCGTTCTGCAATTCGCTACCCGGCGGGTAGTGAATTAAACGATCCTGATAAATGAGATAGAACTGTCTGAAATTCCTAAGATTTGGAACTGAAAATCCGCTGCTGTATTTTTTGTTTAACTGACCGGAAAGCCGAACGAGGATTTTCTTCCCATACTCCGCACGCTCATCGCCGGCCTGAATCTCTTCAACAATTTCCCGCCCGATCAACCAATGGGCAATGACCATATTTGAATTGACCGAACGAACCACATTGGTTCGCGCCTGCTCCAGAATAAAAACCACCCGGTCAAAAAGTCTCGACACTTCTGTTTCTATCAATTTGTTTCCATTGGAGTCCATTGATGGTTCTCTTTAAATGGTTCTCTTTAAATAGTTCTCTTTAAATAGTTCTCACATCCGTATGGGGGCTCATGAGCTTGAAGATCTGCTCCACGCGAATCTTTAAGCAATCCCAGGGTCATGTCTACACATTTCACAAAAACACTTTATAAAGAAGCTTAAGTAGTTAAGATCAGTCAGCTTAGCTGTTTAAAAAAGCATCCATCTGTGATTCCGTTCTACTCTTCATCTGCACCTGCTTCTTTCTCCACTATTTTAATGAGACTTTGTCCTTTGCTTGCCAGTTGGTATTTCTGTAACCGGCTGTTGGGTTTGTCCGGCAGCGTGTATTCGATCAGCCCTTTGCCCATGAGCCCGCGAATTACCTTGTTGAGCTGGCCCGAAACTTCCTTCTGACCGAGGTGCTCGGAAATCTCTGCTTTGCCTAGCGCTTGAGACTTGAGTAATGCCAGCACGCGTCGGTCCAAAGACTCTGGCTGCGACTCTGGCTGCGACTCTGGCCGTTCTAAAACTGGAACCATCTGCGCCTTGAACGTAACAACGAGGAACCCCTGCCATTCCTCGAAGACCGGCGGGACCGTACCATGCTGCTGGCACATCTCGATGACGCGATTGGTGCCGCGGCTCCAGACCTCCATCCCGTATAAACTAAAGTTGCTTATTTTATTCACTTAAACCGCGTCCTGTCACTGGAATAGTCATTTTGCATCCCCTTTGATGCTTTCCAGAACCTGACGGCCCTTTTCTGTCAACCTGTATTTCTGTTTACTACTCCGGGGTTTATTCGGGATGGTCATTTCCAACAGGCCTCTTTGAAGAAGGGGTTTTAAAACCGAATTCATAAAATGCTCTCTATCTCGAAGTCCTGAGCTTTGTTGAAGGTCGGATCGTGAAGCTGGATTAATGGCAGCCTGCAAAACGGAAGCGTCTTGAAGGGTGACTTGTCGGGTACTTGTCGGGTACTTGTCGGATACTTGTCGGGAAACATGGTCAGTTACTTGGTCGGGTCTTGCAGGGGGCTTGCCTATTTTTTCCTGCTCCTCGGCAATCGTCGCCTTAAATGTGACTATAAGAAATCCCTGCCGCTCCTCGAAAGTTGGTATAGCCGCGCCATGCCGCTCACATGCAGCAATTGCCCGGTTAGTTCCTCGGCCCCAGACCTCCACCGCACCGGTTCGGTGAAAGGCTTCGGCGATGAGTGGATTCCGGAGTTTTGACCGGTGCGGACCGGAAAGCTGCTCCAGCGTCACACCCTGGGGAAGGAGGCCATGGCTTTGTATCTCGACCCGGTCATCAAAGACCACGATGGCCACATACCCGGAATAGTCCGAGTAGTCACGATGCATAACAGCGTTAAGAAGAATCTCACGCAGGGCATCGGGGGGAACAGGAAACCGATCTTCGCGAAATATCTTGCCCTCGGGGAATCTTGCTCCCAAGGGCATGGTCCGTTCCAGAAAGGCCATCCCCTCGCGCACCATGGAAAAGGCGTTCATGTGTTCCTGTCGATTGTCTACGATCTCGCCAATTATCGTCGTCCCCCGAAAACGCCCCATTTTGAGAAGGCATTGTGGATAGTCCGGAAAAAGTCTTGTGCCATAGAGAACCTGTGCCGCTTGTGTGAGATTTCCATCCACACGAAGTCCAAGCCGGTCCAGGATGTCGCCGATGTCATGGCTGGTATCCGGTGAAATTCGGTTCTGTTGAATAGCCAGTTCTCGAGTCCGTAGTATTTCCACCCTATCGAGATCTTCTATCGTTAATCCCTCGGCCGGCAGGTTTTCCCACCGTCGTTTCGCGTGACCACGATCAAGTAGCAGTCGTTCGTACCGTGATTGTGACATTTTCCGTGTTGTCGTTCCCAAGCGCTCATATGCCCGTCCTTCAAAAGTGAACGGAACCGACTCGTTGCCGGCTTCTGCCCTTAGCACGATGACTTGCTTGTCTTTCCCGAGGTCAATGATTTCCATTTGAACCGGTGCAGGCGGCTCGAAACGGGCCAATGCGGCGGCGACTTTTTGTTGGGTGGAATCGGAAACGTCCTGACCGATAAGTCGGCCATCCGGGCCAACACCAATGATTACGATTCCTCCTGATGCATTCATGAAAGCACACAAAGACTGCATGGAGCCTTGAAGCTCGGCTGTGGAACGTTTGAATTCCAGCTTTTGTCCTTCACCTTTCTTGAGAAGCTTGTTCAATTGTTTAGGAGTGGGGAGATTTCCTGAAACTTTCATGATCGTTTCCCTCCATACGGCACACCATCCTCCCTCACCATCATGGGCCGGGTCATGGCGTTCACTTCCAGCCAGAAGTGGGCCACCTTGGTCACCTCGTGCCATGGGAAGCGGGCCGGGTCTTTGATGGGTTCCTGCATGGTCGGCATAGCGTTGCAGTTGGTGACCACATAGAGCCAATAGCAGTCGCGCCGGTCTTCGGCCACGCGGCGTTCGTTGGGCGTAAGCAGGATCGTGCCTTTGGCTTCAGACAAACCCTTGACCTCGATCAGGCGCAGTTCACCGGAATTGATGTTCAAACTGGTGACATCGTAGCCCAGGTTCTTCTCATGAACATCATAAACCTGGCGGCCCTGGGCCTTTTCATAATCCATTACCACCTGCATGGCAATGGCCTCGGTCTCCGGGTTTGGTCGCATGCTGCGAACATCCGGGGCCTCGCGCTCGGGATGAGGGATAATGAGCACGCTTGTGATCCGTTCAACGGCCTGGAGAGATAAGGACCGTTGACATTCCAATTCCCGGCGGCGGCGTTCCCGGCGGGCCAAAAGCTCAGAATGACGATTTTCAGCCTGGGCCAGACGGCCCTCCGCACCAGCGACGCCTTTGTCTTTATCTTCATTGGCTTTGCCTATTTCTTCGTCTGCACGCTGTAGCAGTTCTGTCAGCGAAAGCTCCACGTGATGGGCAATGCGTTCGACTTCCGCCAGTCGCTCCTCCCGGGTTTCTTCAAGAAAGGCCTCAAGGGCGTTTCTGTGCAACCATGCGGAAGGTTCTTCTGCAACTGCTATTACGGGAAGCTCTTTCGGTGGGTCAGCAGGTAAATAATTTCCCAGTACGTTCGGCTCACGAAGACATGGACTGGGGTTGGCCCCAAGCTCTACGGCAAAAAGTCGTTCGTGAACCACGTGACCCATGCCGTCCACGACGCGTGCGCGATAGAAATCTATCCGGGACGGCTCTTCGTGCTGCAAGGAATAGAAGCAAGCGCCGTTACCGAATGTTTCACCGGCTTTTTCAAAGGTGTATCTACGGACGGCCTCAAAAAGGGGATGGCCCGGCGTCACCCACTCGAAATTGTTCTTTTCAGCCGTGTCGCGGTCAGTGGAACATCTCGGGTATCTGGCGGCCACCGCAGGTAGCTTCCAGTTGGGCTCCCGCTCGTATTTCTGGAGGATTACGGGGGTCCGTGCCGGTTCAAAGGTGTGGGGCAAGTTGTCCAATGTCTTGAGCTTGAGGGGGACATATTCGGCTGCCTCGCGGATGAACCGGGCGATGGTTTCGGGCACGACACGGCACTCCTGTGCGCGGGCGCGGCGCTCGATCAGCATTTCCAGATTGAGTGTCTTGGACGCCAGGCCCTCCAGGGCATTTTGACAGATGGATCGAAAACGCTCTTCATCTACATTTTCAAGTAAACGTTCTTCGAGATCCGCATCTCCCAGCCTGCCTGCATATTAGTCTCGAAGAATACGTTCCACATGAACGGCCGGAAGGATCTCCCCCACAACGTTGAACACCGCATCATCATCCAAGGCATTCCGTATTTCCTGGAGTCTTTCCAGCAGACGCTGGAGAACTCGGCCTTCGATGGTATTGGTGGCCACAAAATTGAAGATGAGGCAGTCCTTCCGTTGACCATAACGGTGGATACGGCCCATCCGCTGTTCTAAACGGTTAGGGTTCCATGGGATATCGTAGTTAAACAGGATGTTGCAGACCTGAAGGTTGATTCCCTCACCAGCCGCCTCAGTGGCTACCAGCACCTGGATGGCCCCTTCGCGAAACTGCTGCTCTGAATAAAGCCGGGTGCCTGGCTCGTTCCGTGAGCCGGGCTTCATGCCGCCATGAATAGAGCCGACTTTGAACCCCCATGCCTTGAGATTTTCAACCAGGTAGTTGAGCGTATCTTTAAACTCAGTAAACAGGAGAAGCCGCTTGTCCGAATGATCGAAAAACCCCTCCTTGTGCAGGAGATCTTTGAGTTTAGATAGTTTGGCTTCCGCACCTGAGTCTTCAACCGCCTGGGCCTGTTGGGCCAAGTCGCGAAGTTCAGCCATCTCCTCACGCACCTGTTCTGCATTGCCGGCGAGCGTGATGGCTTCAAGCATCTCCTCGAGCCGCTCACGTTCATTTTCTTCCATCTCTTCGATCTCGTCCGGATCAGGAAGGCTTGGCGGCGCGAGTCGAACCAGTTCCTGGGCGCGTCGCAGACCGTCTTCCAATCTTCGGGCACGATTTTCCAGGCTATGCCGCATGGCATAGACACTGGAGGCCAATCTGCGCTGATAAAGGGCCATTAAAAATCCCACGGCCCGTGCACGGGGATCATCACCCTGGGCAGCGGCTATTGCGCTTTGCCGTTTTACAAATCGGGTGATTTCCTGGTAAAGATCAAATTCAGGGCCATCGATCTGAAAAGCAACAGTATGGGGGATGCGTTTGGTAAATATTTTTTCCGCTGCCCAGGTGCCGTTCAGTTTCCGTTCCGGAAAGTAGACCATGGCTTCTTTGGTACGCCGTAGATAGAACGGGGCGCGACGCCGATCCATGGCCTCACGAATGGAACGGACATCTGCATAGGCATCGGCATCAAGTAATTGCAGGAATAAAGAGAAATTTGCGGGATCACCCTTATGCGGGGTTGCGGTCAGTAATAACATGTGATCTGAAGTATCTCGAAGAAGTTCACCTAGGGCGTAACGTGCGGTCTTTCGGGCGGGTGGACTCCAGGACATCCGATGGGCCTCATCTACAATAATAAGGTCCCAATGAACCTGGTTAAGACCGGGTAGAATCTCTGTACGCTTGGCCAGATCAAGTGAGGTGATAATTCTCTTTTGTTCCAACCACTGGTTAACACCGAATTGATCCCGGATATCGCTTCCCTTCAGGACGATGAACTTTTCATCGAATTTTTCTTTTAACTCTCGTTGCCATTGAAAAGCCAGGTTGGCTGGGCAGACAATCAGAATCCTCTCTGCTAGCCCCCTTAATTGGAGTTCACGAATGAGGAGACCTGCCATAATGGTTTTCCCGGCTCCGGCATCGTCTGCCAATAGGAATCGGACTCGGGCCAGCTTCAGGAGATAGTCATAAATAGCCTCTAATTGATGTGGTAATGGATCAACTCGGGAAATGGAAAGACCAAAATAGGGATCGAACTCCCACGCGATTCCAAGGGAATAGGCTTGAAGGCCAAGTCGTAACAATTTGCCATCGCCATCAAAGGTGACCCGAGTATCCAATATGGTAAGGGTTTCAATCTCATACTCGGTCAATGTGACTTTACGGAAACGTTCGGATTGTGTACCTACAATGCCGATTGTCCAAGTACCATCGCCACTGACTCGTATAGTCTCCACGCGCATTGGCTCATTGAAGAGAGCACTGAGAATAATACACCCTTCAGATATTTGGCTTGCTGTCGCTGTCATCCTTTGAAGACTCTCCAGTTGTCGCCCTTTGGCCTAGAGTATGGCCTATTCGACTCCACCAAACGCATCATTTCTTTAATAGATCTAATCAGTTATTTATTCTTGATTATAAAGAGAAGAAAATGCTTTGAAAACTTAGGAAGAATTACCTTATTTATGTATATTGGTCAAGGGTTTTACTGGTTATTCTATTAAATTAGTGCGAAGGAATGAATAACTTGTACATTATACGATGTGTTTTTTTGGTTTATTTGGTTAAATATAGATTGGTTTTTGAATAATAATTCAGAAGTGGGTATTTTGGGATTCGAGGAAGGGTAAAACCATGCTTTAGACCCTGAATCCAATTGATCCCCGGCCATTATTGCGGTGCCATGTCGGCAGAGTCAAGCTGGCAGACGCAGCTGCATTTTGGAAGGGGCAGGTATAACTTTTTCCGTTCGCTCGGTGATTTTTTGCATGGGGCTAAAAAAGCGGTAGGTTGAATATGCTTAGAAGCTGTCTCGAAAACTTCCCTTAAACCCGATCTCGGCGTTCGGGGTGCGATCCTTTCGGTGATATCATTGAAAAGATTCTCTTGATTGTCTCTGCATGGGTATCCCGTCGGCCTTCACGTTATGCGGTCTTTCTGTCAGATTGCCTTTTGCTTTGATTATCTTTATCCTTCATGCACCTTTTGTGACGCTCCCGGAGATCGTAAAGGGAGCGTCACGGGATCTCATCTTTCATATCCATCGATTGGGTTAATTTCCGGCCATCATGGCTGCTATATCTTCCTCGACGGTGCCGATGGGTTTGATGTCGAATTTATCAACCAGTACATTGGCTACGTTGGGAGACAGGAAGGCCGGCAGAGTGGGACCCAGGCGAATGCCCTTGACGCCCAGGAAGAGAAGTGCCAGCAGCACGGCCACGGCCTTTTGCTCGTACCAGGCAATGTCGTAGGAAACGGGCAATTCATTGATATCGTTCAGGCCGAAGGCCTCTTTGAGTTTCAGTGCGATCACGGCCAGGGAATAGCAATCGTTGCACTGACCCGCGTCCAGAATGCGGGGAATGCCGCCGATATCACCCAAGGCCAGTTTGTTGTAACGGTATTTGGCGCACCCGGCCGTCAGGATCACCGTCTCCTTGGGGAGGTTTTCGGCCACTTCGGTAAAGTAACCGCGGGATTTCTGGCGCCCGTCGCACCCGGCCATGACCACAAAGCGCTTGATAGCTCCTGATTTGACGGCGTCGATCACCTTGCCGGCCAGGGCCAGGACCTGGTTGTGAGCGAAACCGCCCACGATCTTGCCGGACTCGATTTCCTGCGGCGGTTCACACTGCCTGGCCCGTTCCACGACCGCGGAAAAATCCTTTGCGCCACCTTTTGGCCTGTTGGCGATGTGCTTGGCTCCCGGATAATTGACCACGCCGGTGGTAAACAACCGGTCCAGGTAGGTGTTATCCTTTTTTATGGGGATCAGGCAGTTGGTGGTGAGGATGATGGGACCGTTGAATGATTCGAACTCATTGTTCTGGTGCCACCACGACCCGCCGTAGTTGCCGATAAAGTGGTCGTATTTTTTGAAGGCCGGATAGTAATTGGCCGGTAGCATCTCTCCGTGTGTGTAGACGTCCACACCGGTTCCTTGGGTTTGTTTAAGCAACTCCTCCATGTCTTTCAGGTCGTGGCCGGAAATCAGGATACCGGGATTTTTGCCCACGCCGATATTCACCTCGGTGATTTCAGGATGACCGTATGCCGTCGTGTTGGCCTCATCCAACAGCGCCATGGTGTTGACGGCGGTTTCCCCGGCCTTCATGACCATGCTGATCATCTCGTCCGTTGAAAGCTCCCTGGTGGTGGAAGCCAGGGCCTCCATAAGAAAGCCATAGATGTCATCCTTTTCATGACCGAGAATCGCGGCGTGATCAGCATAAGCCGCGATTCCCTTGCTGCCGATAATCAGCAGCTCTCTCAGGGAACGTACATCCTCGTTTTGGGCGGCCGTAATGCGGACCTCATCGGACGTGGCCTTGGCAACCATTTCTTCCTTTTTATCCGAAGACCATGTGGCGCAATCCGGAAGCGCGCCGGATAGGCCGGCACCGACCTTCTCCTTGACCGCGTCCCGGACCTTGAGGGCCTGCTTGATCCGGTCGATAATCACATCATCGTCCCAGGCCACGTTGGTGATGGTGGTGAAAAGGGCTTCACATATGAAGCGGCCGGCGTCTTTGTCCACCGTACCTTTTTCCTTCAACTTTTCCCCGTAAACCGAAATGCCCTTGCACACGTATATGAGCAGATCCTGAAGATCAGCGGTCTC
Source organism: Deltaproteobacteria bacterium (assembly GCA_016930835.1). Classification (GTDB taxonomy): domain Bacteria; phylum Desulfobacterota; class DSM-4660; order Desulfatiglandales; family HGW-15; genus JAFGGA01. The sequence continues at coordinate 54,178 of JAFGGA010000160.1, read as the reverse complement.
CTCCGGCTTCCCACACACGCCCTTGACGGTGCATCCTTGATTTTTTGCTGTTTCTTGACATTGAAAACAAAACATGATTTTTCTCCTTTCATTTTAAATGGTTATCGACAAATAATCATCCTGTGTTATCGTGGCTGCCGGCGGCGAATGCGCTTATCAAAATCGCTCATGATTTTACCCGGGCGTCGGCGACCCGGCGGAGATCTTTCATCAGATCACCCAATGCGATGCCGTTTATGCTGGCGACATCCTCCAATGTGTGAAAGGTTTCGGCCGGGCACCCGATGCAGAGCAGTCTATGTTTCATGAAAACGCCCATAACCGATGGATGAGCGGTTATCAATTCACTCACCGTCATTTTGGAATCGAGATTCATTGTATCCCAATCTATTACGAGTGTGGGTTCTTGTCTTTGCTCCGGCGCAACGACCACGACCACGGAGGGCAAACAGGGTATATTGCTGGTCATTTACGACCCAGTATATACGCCCCCTTTCTTACATTTTTTATCTCTAATAATGTCAAGCCATCTTTCGCTAGATAACGGGAAATGTGCTTTGCCGCTTTCACGAAGGAGGGGCCGCTGAAAGAATAGGCGATCAGGATGAGTCCGCCCGGTTTTAATACCCTTGCGGCCTCTGACAGATAAACAGGCGCGTTGGAGGTTATCATTAAGTCAAATGTATTATCATTGTATTGTAAAGCGGTGGAATTCCCAATCTTGAATTGAATGGCATCTTTATTTTTTGCACTTGCTTTTTGCATCGCAATCCTTATCATTTCCTTGCTTTGATCAATGGCCTCAATCGTCGCATCGGGAAAATGATCCGAAGCGGCAAACGCAGCAAATCCGGTTCCGGTGCATAAATCAAGAATCCTCCGGGGATTTTTCCTTATACGAGGCAGACCTTTCTCTAAGGCGGCTTGATAATCTTCCCCGATCTCCGCGATTTTATCATCATAGCTCTTGCTGATCTTCGAGGGGAAAACGGCCATTGCCTTTAGGAATAATTTCGATTCCATAATGTCCGGATGCTTGATGATAAACCGTATCAGCAGGCCCATCAGTCCGGTTTTTAGGATCAAAATATCCATTAACCAACCTCCTTTCCGGAAATTCCACGCAATAGGTTCCCCGCATGGTTTTGAACACCAATCGATCGGAACTCGTCATCTCTTGCGAGCGCTGCGTATATCAATTTCAATTAGTATCAATGTTGCGTGGGATCGCGTCTTTGCGCCGGCGCAAACACGTATAGGGACGAAGATTCAAAAGTTATCAAACAGGGACTAAACAGTATCCGCGTCCGATCCTGCATCCATTTTTTCAATAATCCCGAAGTCTCCCAGAATCACATACATACAGGGAATCGCCAACAACACCAGCACCGTGCTTGCCATCAGTCCGAATGATGTGCTGATGGCCAGGGGAATCAGCGCCTGGGCCTGAAGACTCTTTTCAAACATCAGCGGAAGCAGACCGGCAATGGTGGTAGATGATGTCAGCAGCACCGCCCGGAAACGTGCCCTGCTTGCAAGAGAGGCGGCTTCATGAATAGGCAGACCTTCCTTCCTGGCATTTTTGAGAAAAATAACCAGCAGGATAGCGTCGTTCACGACCACTCCTCCCAGTGCGACAAACCCAAGCAAACTCGGCATGCTGATGTGTACGCCCATGAGTTTGTGGCCCCAGATCACACCTATAAGGGAAAAGGGGATGGCCAGCATTACGATAAAAGGCTCAGTATAGGATTTGAACTGAAAGCTTAACAGAACAAATATCCCGATAAGCCCGATAATCATGGAGCTGAAAATGGACTTCATTGTTGTGCTGCTTTCTTCGAGAGAACCGGCAATCTCAAGGCGCAGGGACGGATAGGCTTCATTAAATTTGTTGAGATAAGTTTTGCGGAAAAGGTTCATCAATTCATTGACGTTGATCAGCCGGTCATCCACATCGCCACGGAGGGTGACGGCCCGCATGCCGTTGAAACGGGCAATTCGCGCCCACCCCTTTTCCATCTCCCACGTGGCCAATGTGCGTAATGGTACCCGGTTTCCGTCAGGGAGAACAAGATTAAAATTTTCAAGGTGCTGCAAGCTGTCTCGATCCATCCCGGCCAAACGGACCTCTACCCCGTAAGACTCCGGCCCGGCCTGAAACTCATCGGCTTCGAGCCCCTGGAATGCGGCCCTCAACTGGCGGGCGATATCGGCCGCGTTGATCCCGGTACCGTATGCCCCTTCCCTCATTCGCATTCTCAGCTCGGGTTTGCCCGGCCTGAGATCATCCGCAAGATTTACCACTCCTTCAAATCTGCCAAACCAGTCTTTTAAGTCAGTCACGGCCTTTTTCATTTCATTCAGGTCTTTTCCTCTGAGACGCACTTCGATAGGACGGCCGCCCGGCCCATGGCCCGGCTCGCTCAGAGTCAGGCCGAGTACATCCGGTGGATTACCGATTTCTTTGCGCCAGTCAGCCAGATAGGATTCAATGGTGCCCCACCTTTTCTCCGCGGTCAACAGGTCCACGGTGATCGTAGCAACATGGGGACCATTTTCAAAGGCCTCCGTATTCAGATTGTACTGGGTATAGACGTTACGGACCAAATCCTGATTGTCTGGCTGATACTGCCTGAACTTTTGGTTGGTTCGTTCCAGGGCGGCCACAATATGTTCCACTAATGTTTCGGTACGTAAAAGGGGTGTTCCCTGAGGCATCAGCATCCGGGCCATCACAACATCGCCTTCCAGGGCGGGAAATGCCTGAAACTTGATTTTCCCGGAGGCCACCATCCCCAGTGAGATGACAAATATTGCGATCACCGAAGATAGAAAAAGATAGCGCCATTTTAAAAGTATTTCAACCGTCCTGCCCAAAAGACGGTCTCTCACCCAGTCAAAAAATGAATCAAAGCGTTGTCTGAAACGGTTTTTTGTGTTAGGGCCAACCTTGCGCATGGTGTGATTGAGGTGTGCGGGAAGAATCCAGAAGGCTTCGATCAGGCTCACGGCCAATACCAGTATTAACATCATGGGAACCACTCTTAAAATCTTTCCTATTTGCCCCTCGATAAAGATCAGGGGCCCCAGGATACAGATTGTCGTGAGAAAGGAGGATATGACGCCCGCGGCCACTTCTCTGGTGCCATCTACTGCCGCGGCAGCAGGTGATTTGCCTCTCTGCCTGTGGGTCATAATGTTTTCAGCTATGACGATGGCATCATCCATAAGCAGGCCAAGGGCCATTATCAGCCCGATCATGGTGAACATGTTGATGCTGAGACCCAGATGAGGGACAAGAATAAAGGCGCCCAGAAAAGAGACCGGTAAACCCATGGATACCCAAAAGGATATTCTAATATTGAAAAACAGCAACATGGTGACAAAAACCAGAAGCAGCCCTTGAATGCCGTTTTTGATGAGCATATTGAGACGGTCCATGAGAATGCCTGTCTGGTCCTGTATAATGGTCAATTCCATCTGCGGATGGCGCTCACGCTCGTCTTCCACCAAAGATTCAATTTTCCGGCCCACCTGGATAGCGTCCTGTTTTTCTGTTTTTTCAATTTTCAGGAGCGCATTCCGCTTCCCGTCTGTCATGATTTTGTCTTCATTCAGTCTAAAGACATCCTCAATCCTGGCGATGTCGCCAAGGCGAATCTCTCCGCCATCCGCAACGGCCAGAATAACCAGGTTTTCCAGGGACTCGGGCGTGCGGCGCTGATCTACAAAACGAAGCAGAATATCTCTTTCATTGGTTTTTATGGTCCCCAGAGGAATGTCCCTGTTTTGAGCTGCTATGCGCTCCGCCACATTGACAGCACTGAGACCAAACCGGCGCAGCGCTGAATCAGACAAGGAAACCCGCAGCAGGTGATCGGAAAACCCCTCGATTTTTATTAGTGAAATACCTGCCTCCTGCATCCGGCGTTTTAGATCTTCTGAATAAGCCTTCAGATCCGGCACGCTCACGGGACCTGAGACAAGCAAAGACATGACCGGATCGGTCCGGCCGAATTCCGATATCTTGGGTTCTTCAACCTCCCCGGGAAAATCATCAATGGCATCGACCTCGGTTCTGATATCGCTTAAAAATGTGCGCATATCACCATCTTCGTTCATTTCAATGATAATCAAAGCGATACCCTCCCGGGCATCGGAACGGATTTCTTTGACAAAATTAATCCTGTCAACGGCATCTTCCACCCGCCGGCAGACCACTTCTTCAATCTCCTGAGCGGTTGCGCCAGGATATGGAATGCGGATCTCCACTTCAGTGGGAGCAAAATCGGGCTGGCTTTCCCGGAGGATATGGGGAGTGGTCAGAGCGCCGGCAGTCAGAAATACAATCATCAACAGATTGGCCGCAGTGGGATGCCTTGCAAAAAAACGGATCATTGTTTTGCCCTCTCACCCTGACTCAAGGTCGTTATGTGCTCCTGCAGGCCATCATCAATCTCCGGCAGGACTTTTACGCCCATAATAGCCGGGGAGGCATCAGAAACGACAACCAACTCTCCAATTGACACGCCGGATCTGATTACAGCAAATTCCGACTGGGTGAAATCCACTTCCACCTGTTTTTTCTGCAGCCGGTTTTCCCGGTCAATAACGAAGACATCGTTGTTTTGGATTGAGGACCTGGGCAAAACAATGCTTTTTGCCCTCACCGGGCCCTGAAGCTCCACACGGCAGAACATACCTGAGGTTAGAGGTGGGCGTTCCCCAGGTATGGCTTTTTCATAGGGCCGATCAACGGAAACCACTATCTTGATTTCCCTGGTTTTGGGATCCACCGCCTCAAGCAATCTTTCTATCCTGGCATCCCATTGAGCGGACCAGTCACCGCTTTGCAGGCTGACCAGAACACGAACATCATTAAATAACTGTTTGAATTCACCCGTGCTCAAACCCGGCTGAAAGCGCTTGCGCATCTGTTCGCTCAAGAGATTACGCAGCTCTTCAAACCGAAACAGGGCCTCAACTTCCGTGACCGCGGTACCATGGGCCTTGAAAAGGGACTGGCCAGCCCGCAAAAACTGCCCAGCTTCAATGCTTACATCACCTAACCGGCAATCAAAGGGCGCGATTATGGTCGTTCTAGCCAGATCAATCCTCGCCTGTTTGATGTTGGATTGATGTACGGCAAGGGCGGAATTCAGGGCTTTTCGCTTTGAGGGTATTAAGGCAAGACTGTTTACCAAACGCTGAACACTCTGTTTCTGTTGGAGAAAATTTCTTTCCTCACGGTCCACGGTGTCTTGTGAAAGGGTGTTGTTTTTTAATGCCTCAATCTTTCGATCAAACGATTTTTGAGCAAGCTCCAAAGATCTTTGCTCAATCGCAATCAAACTCTGGGTATTCTTTTCTTCCTCAGTAAGTTCCTTGATTTTGGCATTGGTTTCTTCAACACCTGCTTCCAGGCGGGCTAACGCCAGTTCGTATTCCGTGGGATCTATTTGGATTAATACGCTTTTTTCTTCAATCCATTCCCCGGATTTCAAGTGCTGATTTACCGATAATACCGTTCCCTTAACCTCTGCAACCGCTTCCCACACCCATCCGGGCCGGGCAACCCCATAACCAATCACTCGAGGAACCAGATCAATGGAAGCCGTCTTAATGACCCTAAGCGCCCTGATGGATTCTTCCGTCTGTTTTTGTGCCGGGCCGACTCTATGTGTGACCAGGTAGACCGTTACAAAAACCGATGCCACAATGGGCAGGATCGTCAAAAATCCTTTAAAAGTTTTATTCATGATTTACCTCTACAATTTTATGAATTGTGCGGAGACAATTCGCAGTAATTTCAGCAATCGTAATTTTTGTGAGGGTGATTGTTCAAGAGCCCATTCGAGAATACAGTAGGGAATAATAAGTGAATAAAAGTCCTATGGCATACCAGTTTAATGGTCTTATTAATAATCTGCTTTTATTCTGATCATTCATAAGTGCTATATTGTTCAAGTTTTAAAAGGGGATCATCCGTATACCCCGCAGGTTTTATCCTCCATGCCTCAATCACGCGGGCCCAGTAATTGACTTTTGCTGAAAGGCTTGCGATGGCAACAATCTCCTTGTTGGAAAACAGGCGGCGAAGATCTTCCAAGAGCTTCCCGGAAAAACTTACCGGCGTTTTGGAAAGAGCAATCGCATACTTCAGTGCAACCAATTCTTTTTCCGTAAAGCTCTCGATTGTATCAAGTTCCTTCAGACCCTGTAGTCCTTGTAGCTCCTCTTCAGTTATCCGGTAATCTTTATATTGCGCGGAATTGACATCTATCGCAAAGGCGCAGGATACAAAATAAGAGACCTGCATCCTGAGCAGGCAAAGCATGCGAGGATCCAAAATCTTTCTCGCCCCTTTTTCTATGAAATATTCCAAGCACCCGGATGCCACTCCCAAATCTGTAGACCAGGTCAATATTCGGCCCGGAAGAAGTTCTTTTTCAAATTCTTTCTCTGCCTGCCGTAATAATATCCCGGAAAACCAGGGGATTTTATCGGGAGGGTTAATTAGGCTTCTCTCCGATTTGTCAACATCGAGGGTCCAAGCGGTTTCACCTCCCGGTAAGGGGTCTTGGTCCTGGGCGGATTGAAATTGCGTTTCGGTGGATTTACAAGTTGTTATCATGGACAAAAAAACCGCCGCGAAAAAGAAAATGGGGAGATTAATAAAATCTGTTTTCATTTTTTTCTCCTTAATTGGATTTTTTCTCATTATATCAAAAACTTATGGGTGAATCTATTTCCTGAATGGATTTTAAACCCAATCTGGAGAGCTCCGGGTGCGGTCTTATGCGGCTTTTCCGTCAATCCGGTAAGTATCAGCCTTAGATTTTCACGAAATCCAAGAGATCGTGTCTTTGCGCCGGCGCAAATAGGGGGATGCAGAGATGAAAAGTCATTTGACAAGAAGCAGGCGTTATGACGATATTGAAATAAACACACTGCCGGTCAGCCGGTTTCGGCAAAGCTCACCAGGGCGTGGGGATTGGTCACAACAATACGTTCACGGCTCGATACGGTCCACCCCTTTTGTTCCCAGCGACTGAGTGTGCGGCTCACGGTGTAGAGGGTGGTACCTGTATAATCGGCCAGATCCTGTCGACTGAGGCGGAAATCGATCAGGATACCTTCGGAGGTCTTGCGGCCCGATTGTCTCATGATGCGCAGCAGGGATCTTGCGATACGCTGTTCCACACGTTCCGTTTGCAATTCCAGATAACGGGTTTGAATATCATCCAGGCGTTCAACCACAATACCCAGCAAGTTGATCGCTATTCGTGGATAGGTGTTCATGAGATTCAGCATGGTTTCCCGATCCCATTCGAGAGCCTCCGAGGGGCCGATGGCCTGTGCCGTGACAGGATAATCTTTTCCTTTTAAGACAGAGACCGCGGCGGTCATCTCGCCGGGATTGATGTACCGAACAATCGCCTCTCTACCGTCTTCATGCAGCTTACTCACCTTGAGACGTCCTTTTAGGACCATATAGGACTTTGTGGCATGGTCTCCCTCGCGAAACAGTGTGACACCCGATTCATAAACGCGCCGATGACCAAAGCTGAAAATATCGGGTAGTTTATCCTCTTCAAAGCCGACAAACCAACCGGATCGAGAAAAGATATCTGAAAAATCGATTTGATTGTTCATAATGGTAACTTAAGTGTTCATTGACCGGCAAGGTCAAGAATATTTCATTACCCTGAAATCCAGGTAGATTCAACCTTAAACAAATGTTCTCTTCGAAAAAGCGGATTTATCTACGCTTTATTGCCATGAGATCTCTTCGCCGGACAAAGACTCCACTCCGAGGTATCGGGGGAAAGACCGGGAACGGCTCCACTCAATCCTTCAATAAAAAGGCCAAGCATCCTCAAGGAGAATGTTTGGCCGGAATGATGTTTATAAGATGAAAATGTCTGTTAGGCTGAAAGTTGTTTCAGAAACATCCTTTACATTCATGATAATAGAGTTTATACTACACATTGCGGTAAAGTCAAGTAATAATATCAATATATAGGGCTAATGCGCGTGATGCCTGGCGGGGCATTTGAATTCATGGTGGATCTTCATCTTAGGGGCACATTGGGTAACAATCGTTTTGAAATACCTTGCAAAATCATTTGTATTCTTGTTATATCACTTTGATCAACAGTAATGGGGGAGCGGAGATAAGCGGCTGATTTTTTTATTCATTATGCTTACTTTTGGATAAATTATGGTGATCATTAAACATGTTCACATCATCCCGGTCAGGGGTTCGATCCCCTTCATCTCCACCAAAAAGATTATCCCTTTGCCATGGATATACCACGGAAGAATGGAATTGTCTCAATCACTTCAAAGAATTTGCCCGTGTTTTCATGCCTTTTTTACTATATTGTCGTCCGTTTTATGGGAATGGGGCATTAAACAACGATTGGAGCTTCTTCTATGAATAGGAAGGCCACTATCACCAGAAAAACAAAGGAGACGGATATCAATCTCAACCTGAATCTGGATGGAACGGGGAAGGCTGATATCAAGACGGGTATACCGTTCATTGACCATATGCTTACCTTGATGACCGCTCATGGCTTCATGGATATACAATTAACCGCTTCCGGGGACACGGAGATCGATTTTCATCATACGGTGGAAGATCTGGGGATTTGTCTGGGCAGGGCGCTCCAAGGGGCCTTAGGAGAAAAAAAAGGCATCAAACGTTATGGCATCGCCATTGTTCCCATGGATGAGGCGTTGGCCAGGGTCGTCATAGATCTATCCAATCGACCTTTTTTGGCGTACCGCGTACCTCTTAGAAAGACCATGACCGGGCATTTCGATATCAATCTTGTTCGCGAGTTCTTTAAGGCCGTTGTGAATGATGCCGGAATGACCCTTCATATTGATCTTTTATCCGGTAAAGATCCACATCATGTCGCCGAATCCATTTTCAAGGCCTTCGGCAGGGCTCTGGATATGGCCGTTAGCATGGAGAAGCGGCTTGACGGGGCCGTGCCTTCGACGAAGGGCATTTTATAATGGTTTTTATCCGGAAACCTGGAGTTCATCGTGCTTGTTATTCCAGCCATAGATATTAAAAATGGTCGTTGTGTCAGACTGAAACAAGGACGCATGTCGGAGGAGACCTTATATTCAGAGGTTCCCGAGGAAGAGGCCTTGAGGTGGTATCATGAAGGGGCGGAACGGATCCATATCGTGGATCTGGATGGGGCGATAAAAGGACGACCTGTAAATGAATCGGTTATTCAACGGATTGTTCGATCCGTTCCCATACCTATCGAATTAGGCGGCGGCATACGGGATATGGAGATCATTGATGCGTATCTTGACCTGGGTGTCCGTTTTGTCATTCTCGGGACGGTCGCGTATAAAGATCCGGGATTTGTTCATCAGGCCTGCGGGAAATATCCGGGTCGAATCATCCTGGGCATTGATGCCAGTCAAGGTCATGTGGCTGTTGAAGGCTGGACTGAAAAAACGGATGTGAGCCCATTGGAGATGATAAAAAGTTTCGGCGATGTGGATATTTCGGCGGTGATTTATACCGATATCGAGCGTGACGGCATGCGTACCGGCCCCAATATCGAGGCCACAAAAAATCTTTCCATGAACATCAAAATACCTGTTATTGCATCGGGTGGTGTCTCGGAGATGGCGGATATTAAAAGACTAATGGCGATTGAAAAATATGGTGTCATGGGTGTCATTACCGGAAGAGCCATTTATGAGGGGACATTGATTTTATCTGAAGCAATAAAACTTTCAAAAAGCCGATAATTGGATATTTTTTATTGACTTATAATAATGAAATCCATATATTTTAATGTTCAAATTTGATTTTGGTTTTTCTCCTGAAGCAAGCACCCATAATCTTATCCAACGAAATCATGTCGATATTGCGGAAAATAACTGAAGACCTAACCATGGCGATAAAGGCCAAGGACGAGATTCGCTTATCCAGCCTGAGAATGCTCAAGTCTGATTTGAAAAACAGGCAGGTGGAAAAGGGACAGGACTTAACCGATGCTGAAATTCAATCGGCCGTTTCATCCCTTATTCGAAAAGGACGGGATGCAGCCAAGGAGTTTAGAAAAGGACATCGTGAAGATCTGGCTGTAAAGGAAGAAAGAGAGATTGAGGTATATCATGCGTATTTACCACAACAGCTTGAATCATCCGAGATTGAGAAAATTTTAAAGGAGACTATTTCTGAATTATCGGCCGAGGGGTCAAAAGACCTGGGAAGGGTCATGAAGACCGCTATGGCTCGAATGGCTGGGAGGGCACAGGGTCAAGAGGTTAATGAAATTGCTAAAAGATTGCTGGGTTAGCCCACATGGTGGATCAAACATTTCGTGTACTCGAGTTTGATAAACTATTGCGTATCTTATCCTCTTATGCATCCTGTCCGCTAGGTCAAACGGATTGTTTATCACTCAAACCCATCACGGATCAAAGTATCATTGATCATGAGCAGATAATGGTCTCTGAGATGAGGCTCCTTCTGGAAATGAAGGGGTTTTTTGCTTTTGAGGGTCTGAGTGATATTATACCCCTTTTAAGGAAGTGCCGCGCAAAGGGCTCATGCCTTAACCCGGAGGAATTATTATCTGTTGTCCGGATCGCAGAGGCGAATAGGATATCTTTAAGAACAATCCAATCCCAACAAGAGCTTTGTGCGTCATTATACGACCTGGTCAGGGGGACCCCCCAACTCGATGAATTGATAAAAACCATAAACAACACCATTCATTTGAACGGCACGATTCAAGATTCAGCCAGTCACGAGTTAAAGAACCTCAGACGGAAAAAAAGAGATTTAAGGAGGAGCCTCCAAAAACGTCTGGAAGAGATCAAAGGCTCCTTGGATGGGTATTCAGGAGAGGAGGACCATCTCGTATCCATTCGAGACGGGCGGTATGTCATCCCTGTCCGGACCGACAGGAAAAGCGCCATCCAGGGAATCATTCACGATTACTCACATACTAAAGCCACGTGCTTTTTAGAACCCCTCGAAGTCGTGGAAAATAATAATCGTTTAGGGGAATTGAGTTATCTAGAAAAGGAGGAAGAGTATAAGATACTGACCGGTTTGACCGATAGGGTCAGGGAGGCATCCGAAGCATTGTCTTTGGCTCAGGGGCTTTTAACGAAATTAGATGGGCTTTTGGCAAGGGCGCGTTACAGCATTGAAGTGAATGGGATCAGGCCCATGATGAATCAAGAAGGTGTTGTGGATCTTAAAGGGGCAAAAAACCCGATCCTTATGGCCATGTCAACCCCGGATAACCCGACCATCCCTCTGGATATCGTACTGGATAAGGACATCAACGTGATAATCCTTTCCGGACCAAACAGAGGTGGAAAGACGGTTACATTAAAAACACTCGGCCTGTTAAGCATGATGGCGCAGGCAGGGCTCCACATCCCCGTGGCAGAAGGGGGCCGGTTGCCGGTCTTTAAGCATTTTTTCGCGGAAATAGGTGATGACCAGGACATTCAAGCCGGATTAAGCACTTTTTCAGCCCATGCGAGTTATTTGAAATATATATTGGATCATGCCGACGCTAATAGCCTGGTCATTATTGATGAACCAGGGATGGGCACGGACCCTGATGAAGGCGCTGCTTTAGCGATGGCGTTGATTGATGATCTATCCCAAATGGGCGCTTTGGTTGCCGTTTCCACTCATTACAATCGCTTGAAGTCCTATGGATTACTCAGCGAGAAGGTTAAGAATGCATCCATGGAATTTGATGAGGCGACGAACAGCCCGACTTTTCATCTGGTTTATGGCACTCCGGGTACGAGTTATGCTTTTGAAATAGCGCAAAACCACGGTATCGATGAACAATTCATTCAAAGAGCAAAACAATATCTGGATGAGGATGAAGTCCGTCTGAATCGATTGATCGATAAATTGAATCGATTAAAACACGATGCTGACACAGAAAAGTTGGAAGCTCTCCGTGCTAGAGAAAGATTTCATTCCGCCAGAGAAAAGATGCTTTTGACCTTAAAGCGTTTGGAAGCGGAGAAAGAGTCCACTTTACAAAAAAAAGCAGCCGAGGCGGATGAGTTGATCCGTGAATCTCGAGAGTCTTTTAGAAGGATCATCAATTCGTTTCGGAATAGGGAAGGAACTCAAAAGCGGTTTGTCCGGCAATTTGATGAGATCACAAGGAAATTAAAGGATCATTTCCAAGATACATCCATCGGAAATGGTGCTACTCCGAGACTGAAGGAAGGACAATGGGTTCGTCATAAACGGTTAGGCCAGAGCGGACGGATTGTTTCCTTGGATTGGGATAATTCCAAGGCACTGATTCTGTCCGGGAATATTAAGCTTTCGGTGGGCATGAATGATCTGGAGACTCTTTCCTCTGGAGGGAGACCGGCTCCGGCGGAATCACCCGGGAAACCTTTTTTGCATCCAATCGGCCCATTTGACCGCGAGATTAATCTCATCGGGTACAGGGTTGAGGATGCCTTGGCTTTGATTGACAGGGTTCTTGATAAGACCATGGTTGAAGGGGAATTGTCCCTGCGGATTATCCACGGCCATGGGACCGGGAGATTGAAATCCGCCATCCGAAATCACCTGAAGGAATTTGATTGTGTGAAGCGAATCCACGCCGCCGACCCTCAAGCCGGTGGAGATGCCATCACGATAGTGGAGTTGACTTGAGTACTCAAGGGGTTATCTTGTAAATATGGATGCGTATCAAGCCGCCAAAGAAGAAATTAGAAAGGCAGCGGATATTACAGAGTTAATCGGACAATACGTCCAACTCAAAAAGGCTGGCCGGAATTTCCTGGGCCTATGCCCCTTTCATTCGGAAAAGACCCCCTCTTTTACGGTGAGTCCCGCAAAACAGATGTTTCACTGTTTTGGGTGTAAAGTGGGTGGTGATATCTTTCGTTTTTGGATGGAATATCACAAGGTTTCTTTCCCGCAGGCCGTGCGTGATTTGGCGGAGAAATATCATATTATTTTACCTGAAAGAAAATTAACCCCAGCCCAAAAGCAGATCATGGATTCAAAAGAAATCCTGGTTAAGATTAATGAATCGGCTGTTGAATATTATCATCATATGCTACTTGAATCGGCGAAAGGGCGGGCAGGCCGTGAATATCTGGACCGTCGATCTATTTCTTCGGATGTGGTCGGGAGATTCAAAATCGGATTCGCGTCCGCTGATTGGGATGGATTGACCCGTTTTTTCGTTAAAAAGCATGTTGATCTGGACAAGGCGGTCCAAGCCGGGCTCTTGATCGCTAAGAAAAACGGCGGCTATTACGATCGTTTTCGCGGGCGGATTATCTTCCCCATATTTGATTTGCGAAACCGGATTGTGGGCCTTGGAGGTCGGGTCCTGGATGATACATTGCCGAAATATCTGAACACGCCTGAGACCCCTATTTTTCATAAAGGGGAGCTGCTTTACGGGCTGCAAGCCGCCTATCCGACCATTCGGGAGAACGGCAGGGTTGTTATCGTTGAAGGGTATACGGATGTGCTCGCATTGCATAAACATGGTTTTTACGAGGCCGTGGCCACGCTGGGGACCGCCCTGACAGTGGATCATATACGGCACCTTAAAGGTTATACAAATGAGGCTGTGGTTGTGTTTGATTCGGATACGGCCGGAAAAGGCGGTGCGATAAAAAGCCTACCTCTTTTTCAAAATGAAGGGCTTTCAGCGCGCGTAATGGTTTTACCTGAAGGTGATGATCCTGACAGCTTTACGAATACCAGGGGATTGGATGAATTTTTGATTCGGCTCGAAAAGGCCGTGCCTTTGTTCGATTTTTATCTTGATCAAAAGGTAGCTCAAATCCATCAAGGAGTAGAGGGACAAGTCGATTTCCTAAAGGAAATACTCCCCGTTGTATCTGAAATCAACAGTTCTTCGCATCGCGCCCTTTACACCCGGCGACTGGCTGAGAAAACCGGTATTGCCGAAGCCGTTGTCATGACGGAACTTGAATCCATAACGTCCAGTCATTCCAGGGGGCAAGAAACCGACCGGCTTAGGATGAAAATTTCCGAATCCAAGGCCAAAGGTCTTGATGATCTGCATATCCTCAATCTGATCATCCATTTTCCGCACACAGTGGGAAGGCTGATGGACAACGATTGCAGGCGCCTGCTTTCAGATCCTTTGATCAAAGAGATTTTTGATCTCATATGTGAAACCTATAAGCAGGCAGGGAGAATGGTTCCGGAGGAAGTACTCGAAAATACAGGAATAGATGCGGTGAGGGAGCGGTTTAGAGAAATATTATTATTGCCGCCCTATTATTCGACGGAAGGGGTCGAACAGGCCGTGGAGGAGTTTATTGAAAAGGCCCATAAAGTAAAATTGTCGGAGTCTTTTAGAAAGGCAAAAGACAATCTGGAGGAAAGTTATCAACTGCTACTGTTAAAAAGAGAAAGGTTGGGCTTGAATCGCAACAGAAATGGGATCTTTCAGGAGGAGGTATAATGGAGAACAAAACGACTATTGTGAATCTGAAGAGATTGATCGATATTGGCAAGGATAAAGGTTATATCACCTATGAGGAGCTGAATGATGATCTGCCGGAAGATATCATCTCTTCCGAACATATTGATGATGTCATGATGATGTTTGAAGAGTTGGACATCTTGGTCATTGATGAGTCAGCGAAAAAGGAGATCGAGAAATCAAAACGGCTCAAAAAGAAGCGGGAAAAATTATCGGAAAGAGACACCATGCAATCCGAGAGATCCGATGGCGCTGGAAGGGTCTCGGATCCAGTGAAGATGTATTTGAAAGAAATGGGGTGCATATCCCTTCTCACAAGAGACGGGGAAGTTGAGATAGCGAAAAGGATCGAAGAGGGAGAAAAAGATACATTAAATGCCCTTCTAAAATGTTGCATAGGTATTGAATATATTGTTGATTTAGGTAATAAACTGAAAAAAGGAAAAATAAAACTTAAAGATGTTATTAATGAACCGGAATACGAGGATGCCCAGGTACAGATCGGTGAGAAAAAAGAGGCCCTATTAAATACCATGGAAGAAATCAGTAGACTTTTTGAAGAGTATCATGATCTGAAAAAGGAGGTTCTAAAAAAGAGCTGTTCCACTGCTAGTAAAAAGAAATACCAGGCCAAGATGGTGGAGAATCATCAAAAGATTATCGAATTGGTGGACACCTTTAAACTTGAAAAAAACCAGCTTGATCGGATGGTTCAACGGCTGAATGATGTTGTAGAGGATCTTGAAAAGGCTGAAAAAGATATCATGGATTGCATGATGAAGGCTGGCGGAAAACCCATCTCCGTGATTAAGCGGCAATGCGGCAAGATACCGAAAACCGCCAAAGATAATGATCTGGTTGCGCCCTTTAATATTAGAAAGGGTGATCTGATTAAAATGAAATCTCGAATCGAAAATTCGGATTCTTGTATAAAAGAAATCAAGTTAAGGACAAATATGAGCCAGAGGGAGCTTAGGTATACGCTTGAAAAGGTAACGGAAAGCCTTGAAAGATCCAAAGAAGCCAAAAAAGAGCTGATACAGGCCAATTTGCGGCTTGTGGTCAGTATTGCCAAGAAATATACCAATAGGGGATTACAGTTTCTGGATCTCATTCAAGAAGGCAATATCGGTCTTATGAAGGCGGTTGAGAAATTTGAATATCAGAGGGGTTATAAATTCAGCACCTATGCCACTTGGTGGATCAGACAGGCTATCACCCGGGCAATCGCGGATCAAGCCCGGACCATTCGAATTCCGGTTCATATGATTGAGACCATTAACAAGCTCATAAGGACATCCAGATATCTGGTTCAGGAGCATGGCCGCGAGCCGACCCCGGAAGAGATCGCGGAGAAGATGGAGTTTCCTTTGGAAAAGGTTCGAAAAGTCTTGAAGATTGCTAAGGAGCCCATATCTCTGGAGACACCCATAGGAGAGGAAGAGGACAGTCACCTGGGAGATTTTATAGAGGATAAAAAGGTTATTTCACCGGGTGAGGCCGTTGTGAACCATAATTTGGGCGAACAAACCAGGAAGGTGCTGACTTCTCTAACACCAAGAGAGGAAAAGGTCCTGAGAATGAGATTCGGGATCGGTGAGAAATCGGATCATACCCTTGAAGAAGTAGGGCGTGATTTTAATGTGACCCGGGAAAGAATCAGGCAAATAGAGGCAAAGGCGCTAAGAAAACTTCGACATCCCAGCAGGAGTCGAAAATTGAAAAGCTTTTTGGAAAAATAAATAGGTGCTTGCTCGAGGATTTTTTCTTGACAATTGATGCGTGTATCTGCATGTTAATCAACAAATTTTTCATGAAGACAAACGGGCCTATAGCTCAGCTGGTAGAGCCACCGGCTCATAACCGGTCGGTCCCTGGTTCGAATCCAGGTGGGCCCATCAGACTTTATTCGTTCATTATGGATTTGAGTTTATTGAAATACCTAAATCAATCACGAGAACCAGGTTAATCATTCAAAAAAAGGCGCTGAAATGGCGCCTTTTTTTATGGATGGTTTTTAGCAAACTTTAGACACGAGAAAATATTGTCTCCCACACTTAACGATATCTTGAATTTATTGAATGAAATAGCCCCATTCAGCCATATGGCCGGATGGGATAACGCCGGTCTTCAGGTGGGTGATTTATCAAAGGAGATCCATCGGATTTTTTTCGCGCTCGATCCAACAATGGATAACCTGATGAACGCCTCAGAAAAAAATGCCCAATTATTGCTCACGCATCATCCCCTTATTTTCAAATCGCTGTCGCAAATCAATTATCATGCCTACCCCGGGAGCGTGATCGTTGCGGCCATAAAAAATGATATCGCCGTCATAGCGGTTCACACCAACCTGGACGTGGCCTGGGGGGGGATTAATGATATGCTGGCCGATCTGTTGGAACTTGATCATCCGGAGATACTCGACATCGAAGATTCGTCTGAAAATCATAGCGTGGGTTTGGGTCGTATCGGATCTCTCAAGGAGCCCACAAGTTTGACCGCTTTCATCGACCTGGCCAAGCGCGTGCTTGGATGTAAAGTCGTTCGCGTTCTCGGGAATGATGACCTGGTCGTCAAGCGGATAGCCGTGGTGGGCGGATCGGGAGGTAGTTTGATAGCAAGGGCATCGGAAAAGGGGGCGGACCTCCTCGTGACCGGAGATATAGGTCACCATGAAGCATTGGAGGCAGAATCGCTCAATCTAGCATTGATGGATGCTGGTCATTTTTTCACTGAAAAAGCGGCCATCAGGCTGTTTGCTGATCGTTTCAAAGAAAAATTGTCGGCAAAAGGCTGGGGCGTGGTAGTGGAGATTGATCATGACGAAAAAGCGCCCATGAGGGAACAATAACCCATTCCAAGAAAAATAACCATGAAAGGATAAAAGATTGAAAGATAAAATAGTCAGCCTTATCAGGCTTCAATATTTTGACAATAGGATTAAAGAAATAAACATTAAGAAAAAACAAGGGCCCCAGAGGATCAAGGAGTTGGAGGCTGAATTAAATAGTCACGAAGAGAGATATAGTGGCGCCAAAAACAAGCTTGAAATCCTGAAAAAGGAAAGACACGCCATTGAAAACGATGTACAGGACATTGATCGGAAGATCGAAAAAAGCCAGATTAAACTGAATAACATCAAATCCAATAAAGAATATCGATCCGCTTTGAAGGAGATTGATGATCTTAACCGGGAAAAATCCATCAAAGAGGACCGATTGATTCAGATCATGGAGGAGGTTGAAGATTTAGAAACGAAAATTCGTCAAAATAATGGCGAATATGAAGGCCTTAAAGAAAAATTCAACCGGGACAAGGATTCTATCGAGAAGGATCTAGTAGATCTGGTGAGAGAATCCGGGATATTGGAGAATAAGAGGGAAATTTTTGTGCAAGAGGTTGACCAGGACCTCCTTAGGACATATCTTTTTCTTAGGGATAAAAAAGGTGGACAGGCCATGAGCGCCATAAAGAGTGGGGTTTGCCAATCATGTCACATAGGAATTCCACCGCAACAATTTATTGAGCTGCAAAAATGTGGCTCATTATTGAATTGCCCCCATTGTAACAGGATTATTTATTGGGCGGATGATGAGTTTTTCAGGGATGCTATCCATACGTTAGAGCAGGACGGATGACCGCTGCTTTGCTGTTCGGCAAAGGGGAGGAAAGTCCGGGCTCCACAGGACAGGGCGCTGGGTAATCCCCAGTCTCGGTGACGAGAAGGAAAGTGCAACAGAAAGGATACCGCCTTATGAGTCGGCTACCCAGCCCTCATGAAGGTAAGGGTGAAAAGGTGAGGTAAGGGCTCACCGTCCTGGCGGTGACGACAGGAGCAAGGTAAACCCCGCCCGGAGCAAGACCAAATAAGGGAAGTTTGAGGGTGGTCCGCCCGAGTTCCCGGGTAGGTTGCTGGATCTTGATGGCAACATCAAGGCTAGATGAATGGTCATCGTCTTAAGTTCGGTTTGGGCCGACCTTGAGAAACAGAACCCGGCTTATGTCCTGCTCTAACTATTTTTTTGTTTAACAATCCCGCTCTAGAGAGCCGGATTATTATTAAATAAAAAACAGGGAATTGACCAATTTTGGGAGTGATTATGTTTATCGTAGCCAATTTTTTAGATGCCTTGGCCAAGATCCTTGATATGGCTCTGACCTTTTATATGTTTGTGATTATTGCCAGGGCCGTTATCTCGTGGGTAAATCTGGATCCTTATAATCCCATTGTCCGGTTTCTCAATTCAGTGACCGAACCGGTCCTCTATCCCATCAGACGCCGATTGCCCATTCATTTCGGCGGAATCGATTTCTCGCCGATTATTGTTATTTTAGCCATAGTATTTGTTCAGACTTTTATTGTGCGGAGTCTGATCCAGTTTGCCCAGCGTCTGGGTTGACCTTCTTCTTTTCAAATGACCCATCTCTTTACTCATGACTGATGATACGCAAACCGATATTCAAGTAAGACTCCTTCCGAGATCTTCAAGAAATCAGATCGTAAGTAAAGAATGTGATATCTATAAGATCAAAGTGACATCTCCGCCTGTGGACGGCAAGGCCAATGCCGCACTGATCGAGTTATTGGCTAAAAAACTGGGGAAACCAAGGAGGGATGTTGAGATTGTTTCGGGAGAAAGTTCCAGACTCAAGCGCATTCGGATTCATGGTCTCTCTTTGAAAGAGGTCGAAGAGAAGATCAAGACTTGAAGGGCGGATTGGGAGAAAGGATTCGATTTCGGGTTGACCGCTGAATACCTCAAGCTGACAGCGCGGTGAAACTCATTAAAAGATTCTGCAATTCATGATGGGCAAAGATTAAAATGATGGGTACGAAAAATCAGGCCCCAAATTGTAGATCATATAATTGGCGGAATCGTCCATTACGTTCTAGCAGGTCTTTATGGCTTCCGGATTCCACAATCATTCCTCCTTCGATGACATAGATCCGGTCGGCTTCACGGATGGTGTTCAAACGGTGCGCCACGACCAATATGGTCCGATTTCCTTTCAATTGTCCAATAGCCTCTTCAACCAACCCCTCGCTTTCCGCATCCAAGGCTGAGGCCACTTCATCCAGCAGCAGGATCGTCGGGTCTGCATAAATGGCCCTGGCTATAGAGATGCGTTGCCTTTGTCCTCCGGAAAGGAGGGTCCCACGATCACCGACTATGGTTTCATAACCCGCAGGTTGAGCCATGATGAAATCATGGGCGTGGGCTGACTTGGCGGCCTTTCGTATCCGCTCTTCACCTTGTCCATCAGCACCACAGGTAATGTTATTGGCTATCGTATCGTGAAAGAGTAATACTTCCTGGCTGACGATTCCTATTTGTTTGCGTAAGGACTCGATGGTTACATCTCGGATATCCGTTCCGTCAATGGTGATGCTCCCTTCGTTTACATCATAAAACCGGGGGATCAGATCCAGTATGGTGCTCTTCCCGGCCCCCGTGGAACCTACAAAGGCGACCATTTGACCGGCTTCCACCTGAAAGGAAATATCTTTGAGGATGGGAATCTCCGGATCATAAGAGAAATACACATTTTTGAATTCAATGGACTTTCGGAGTCTGGGAAGGACCATTGCACCGGGTCGGTCCTGGATTTCAGGTGTGGTCTTGATGATCCCGAAGACGCGTTCAGTGGCCCCTTGTAAGGTCCGCAATTCATTGTTCACCTTGGCGAGATTTTTTATGGGGTTATATATCCCTTGAAATGCGTAGAACATCGCTATGATCTCACCCAGTGTATGGTTAAAATATGTTTTTCCGATGACGATAACCACCAGCACAATGACAATGGTCGTAGAATCCATAAAAGGGCCAAGACCCAGAAACCATCGGTTCCAATGCATGACTTTTTTGTAAAGTTGACTGATCAGATCATGGAATTTTTTGGATTGACGGTCCGTGATGCAGAATCCCTGTATGATTTTAAGTAAAAGCAGGGTCTCTTGATAGGCTGATGTGACCAGGGCGATACCGTCTTGAACTCTCGTAGAGTGTTTTTTAACCTTCCCGCCGAAGAGCCGAATGAGTCCGATAATCAGAGGGGCGGACAAGAAAACCAGTAAAGTAAGCCGATAATTCATCATCAGGAGATAGAAAAGGAAAATCAAGGCCGTCAAAGGATGTTGAACCAGGCCGATGATGATATTGGCGATACGCTCCTGCATGACCGTCAGATCCGCGGTGGCCCTGGAAATAAGCGTTCCGGTTTTTTGCTTGTGGTAAAATCCAAGAGGGAGGGAGATGAATTGGTTGTATAGATCTCTTCTTAAAGAAAGGATAGCCCTGTTGGAAAACGCTGCCGCGGCTAATTGGCCCAGATAAACGGTGATGGATTTAAAAAGGATGGAAAAAAACGCGATAGTAGAGAGAAGGATCAAAAGCCGATCCGGTGAGATATTATCGATGAGGACAAGCTCCGTGCGATGCCAGGAAAACAGTGAACCCGACTCAAATGCGATCCATGGGATCTTAAAGGCGGTGGGCTCAGAGGCATTTTTCATGGCTTCATCGGCAAAAGGGGGTAGCAGATAAGCGGGTACAACCAAAAAGAATGCCGAGATGGTTGAAAGAATGATGGCACAGATCAAGAGGGCCCGGTGATCCATCACATAATGGGCAATGTCTTTTCCTAAAATACGATCCAGCATGTCCCGACTTTCATCTAATGAATAATCAACTTCATACGTCGAACCTGAACTTCAAGTCCAAGATTGGCGCATAATTTACTAATGATCTTCTTCTTGAACAGGCTATCCTTATTGAATGATATGATGATCTCTTGAATATGGTTTTTCCTGATAATATTTATCAAATCCTCTTGGCCACCCAAGACCGGGTAACGATGTATTTTTGTCCGATGCGTTCTTGGATTGTCATCCATGAAACCCACAAGAGATAATCCCAGGTCACGGTTTGCTTCGATTTCCCGCATGGTGATTTGCCCGCCGGAACCAGTGCCGTAGATGAGCGTGGGTTTGCCCTTTTGTGTTCCTCTTCGAATGCCTTCATCCAATAGCCGAAAAAAAAGTCTTGGAAGGGGGATGAAGATGAGCATCAAAAACCAATAGATGACAAACACGGCCCTTGAAAAACTTTCAAAACGGTAGATGAAAAGTAAAATCAGTACGGCCATGATGGTTCCCAGGGTAATGGCTCTAAAAAAATTCATTAAATCGCTCAGACTGGTGCTGGTCCACACTCCTCTGTAAACACCCATAATAAACAATGAAAAGATCTGACATCCAATCACGATGGGTAATGATTTAATGAAAATGGCGAAATCGCCGGCTAAATGTCCTTCAAATCGAAGTAGGTATGATGTGTAGTAGGCTATGGTGATGAGAACCAGATCCAGAACCACTTCAAAAAGCCTTCTTCTATAGGTTATGTCTATTAATATGGGTGTAATGACGGACGGACCATTCCCTGAGAGGATGGAATCTTCCGGGTATACCTTCACTTTTGCCAGGTAGACCCAGAAGAAGACGGATAACAAAAGGAATAGCGCTATCATGACCAGGCTGGTTCCCACGCTCAAATAGCGGGTCATCAGGGCTATCATGGCTGATATGGCGGCAAAAGCATAGAGTATTAAGACAGCCTTTCTTTCGGAGAATCCTATGGCCACCATGCGGTGCGATGAATGGTCCCGTCCCCCCTGAGAGATCGGCCTTCTAAATAATTTGCGCATAAGGCTTACAAAACCGGTATCCACTATAGGGATGAAAAGGATCATGATGGGAATGGCGATAATGGACAATAAATCACGGGGATTCAGGCCAATCGATGGATCCGTATCATGAATGCCCGTCATACAGGCCAGCATAAAGCCGAGGAAAAGGCTTCCCGCATCGCCCATGAAGATTGAGGCGGGATTGAAATTGTAGATTAAAAAACCCAGGATCGCACCGGCATAAAGGGCGCTCATCAGCATGATGGATGTTGTATTCGTGGTTATGGGTTGACTTTGAAAATAGATCAAAAATAAAAACAAGGCCGCAATGAAGGCGATCCCCGCGGAGAGGCCATCCATATTGTCAAGCAGATTAAAGGCGTTGGTGATACCCACCAGCCATATTATGGAAATAAAAAGATTGATGGTTTTTGAATCGGTCCAGTTGAGTCTGAATCCTAAGATGATGACTATAGAGGCAATGATAATTTGACCGACCAACTTGTGTTGTGGGACCATATTGAAAACATCATCGGCTAGACCCAATGCAAATATGGCAGCGGCGCAGAGAATAATGGGAAGATAGGGTTTGCCGTATATAGACCAATCAAGACCGTGGACCGCAATGATCCAGGTCATCATGAATGATGTAAATATCGCTATCCCTCCCAGAAGGGCGGTTTCTTTTTTATGCCAACGGTTATCTTTGGGTATGGCTATCCGATTCGTCTTGATGGCAAACTGCCTCACAAGGGGAGTTAGCCCCAGAGATAGCAAAAAGCTCCCTAAGAAGCATATTAGATAATAATATATTGGTATGATTTCCATTTTGCTCATCATTTTCAGCCTGCCGGATGAAGACCGGTGATCTCATGAACAATTCATCAACTCAGAATAAGACGACTTCATGTCACTGACCAGACGTTTTATGGTAAAGCGCTTAAAAACAAAATCCTTGGCTTGCTTGGATTTCCTTTGTATAAGGTCTTGATGTTCCAGAACAAAAATCAGGGCCTTTGCCAGCATTCCGGCATTCCCGGAGGGAACAAGGATGCCATACGGTGCTAATACAAAATGATCCGAAATCCGGTCGCCTTCAAAACCTAAAAGATCCGGTACCCCTCCCACATCGGTCGCTATAACCGGTTTGCCCGAGGCCATGGATTCAATAAGGGTCACGGGGGTCCCTTCATTCAGTGATGTAATCACCACCACATCCAAAGCGCCATAAAGGTCGGGCATATCCTTTTGCCAGCCTGGAAAGGAAACAACATCTTGTATCCCCGATTCAACGGCATACCGCATAAGTTCCTGTTTTAACTCGCCGTCTCCTATAATTAGAAATTTGAAATGATTTATCCTTCCATTATCCTTTAGGATTTTCACCGCGTCTAAAAACATATGGTGATTTTTTATCCGGGTCAACCGGCCGATGATCCCTACCAGTAGCACATTTTTGGATTGATGCGGTAAATATTTTTCTCTAATGTTTTTCCCCGGATTGTCTATGATGAAGCGGTTCAGATCAAATCCCAATGGAATAACTGAGACCTTTCGTGGATCAGCTATCCCGTATTTATTGCAGATATCCTGTTTTTGAAGAGGACTGATCACAATAATACGATCCGTAAATCGAGATAAGAATTTTTCAATAAGGATAAATACGGTTGTTTTTGCTTTGCTGAAATAATCATGAAAAATGTGTCCATGAAATGTGTGAACCAATCGAATGTCCTTAAAGCGGCCACGGTTAATGAAGATCAGACTCAAGGCGGCTAGGCGGCCAAGCGAGCCAGCTTTTGCGGTGTGGGTATGGATGATGTCCGGTCGAAAATGTTTGATGATTTCGCGTATCCTGAAAAAGCATCGGATATCCTCCGTAAAGGAGATCTCTCTCCCCAGTTCCGGGATGAGAAGGGGCTTAACCCCTTGCTCTTGTGCCAGATATATCATGTCACCTTCATCAGGACCCACATTACCGCAGACAAGTAGGGTTTTATGAAGATCGTTGGATAATTCGCGCGTGAGAGAGATGGCCTGAATAGCCGGACCACCGATGTTGAGTCGGGCGATGATCCTAAGGATACGGATCGGTTTGATCATGGGAACCTACCTCTCAATGCGCAACATAAGGAAAATACCGAGTAAGAAGAAGATCAGGTTTGCCACCCACGCCGCTACAATGGGGGGAAGGATCCCCGCCAAGCCGAATGATCTAGAGATGCCCATGGTGACAATGAAGATAAAACAGATACCCACCCCGATGGAGACCGCCAAAGGTGTTCCACCCTTTTTCAGGTTCAGGGCGATGGGAATCCCAATAAAAGTCAAAATTACACTAATGAGTGGATGTGCAAGTTTCATATTCATATCCACTATATATTTGGTATTATCATATCCTTCACGAAAGACCGTTTCCGAATACGATCTTAATTGTTGATAGCTCATATCCTCGGGCTTTTTTATCCCTTTTTTAAATGTATCCGGTGTTTCGGGGATTTTGATTATCCATTCATCAAATTTTGAGAGTCCATAATCCTTGTCATTCTCTCTTTCCTGGATAATACCATCTATCATCTTCCATGTATTGTTCTGCCAAACCCCCTTTTTCGCATCGACACGTTTGATCAATTGAAAGTCCTTATCAAAAAAAAAGAATGTGGGATTTTCCAGGATATTTCTCGTTCCATCGAAATGCCTGATCCAATATATGGCATTATCGGATTTGTACCATATTTCGTCGCCGCCGTAAAAATGTCCCGGATCAGATTTTTCAACCTCCAGGTTCCATATCTCATTACTTCTGGAACTGGCATAAGGAACGACTATCTCTTGGAATAAAAATGCGACAAACCCTATGCCCAAGGTAATGAAAACCATAATCCCCGAAAGCCTGAATATATCCAGGCCACAAGTTTTAAAGGCCGTTATTTCATTTTTCCTTTGCAGCAGGCTGAACATAATGATAACGGATATCAAAGATCCGACCGGGATCATTTGAATGGTTACATGGGGGATTTTGAGCAGGAAATACGTGATTATAGTGCTCATGGGCACTTCCGATTCAACAAAATTGTCGATTTTTTGGAGAAAGTCGATAATCAAGTAGATGGACAAAAAAATAAACAGGCATAAGCAAAAGAGCTTTAGATATTCCTTTAAAAAATATTTTTGAATAACCTTCATTTTTCAGCGAGATCAATAGACCGTTTTAAAATTGACAAGCATTCAAGGTTTCCATAAGGTTGACGCTATAAAAAAATCTAAAAAGTCAAACCCTCTATGCCAGAATCGATCAAAATTTCTATATGTATAATTTGTTTTAATGAAGAACGCAACATCCAGAATTGCCTAGAAAGCGCATCCTGGGCCGATGAAATCATCGTGGTGGATTCAGGAAGCACGGATAGGACGATTGAAATCATAAAACAATATGACACAAAATTGTTCCGGAGGCCTTGGACAGGGTATGTGGATCAAAAAAATTACGCCTTTTCAAAGGCCGGTGGG
The DNA here is from genome assembly GCA_016930835.1 of Deltaproteobacteria bacterium. GTDB lineage: Bacteria > Desulfobacterota > DSM-4660 > Desulfatiglandales > HGW-15 > JAFGGA01. The sequence goes on along the minus strand of JAFGGA010000160.1, from coordinate 28,454 downwards.
GACTGGATACTCAGCTTGGATGCCGATGAAATGATCTCCGCGGGGCTCCGGGAAGAAATCTTACATATTATTGAATGGTCCGGTCCGGCGGATGGATACCGGATCCCGCGCCTTTCTTTTTATCAAGACCGATGGATCAGGCATTGCGGTTTCTATCCCGATAAACAATTGAGGCTGGTTAAACGAGGGAAGGGTAGTTGGGTCGGGGGAAGGGTGCACGAGAGGGTGGAGATAAACGGGAGTGTGGGGGCGTTAAAAAATGATATTCTCCATTATCCTTATAAAGGCAGTATCGTTGGCCAATTACAAACATTGAATAACTTTACAACCCTCCAGGCTGAAGATCTTTATGAACGGGGAAAACGGTTTCATTTGATACTGCTGCTTTTTAGACCTCTTTTTAAATTCCTGGAAGTCTATATCCTTAAAAAAGGTTTTCTGGACGGCATTGCGGGCCTCATTATCGCTGTCACTTTTTCTTATTCCATGTTTGTTCGATATGTTAAGCTCAGAGAATTGGATCTTCGGGATTCCTGAAACCAATCCTCCGCGACATCAGATCAGAAATCCGGTTTCCCAGACACCCCGAATAGAAACTGCGTATGGAGCATCCTTTCAATCCCTTGGATAACGGTCTCTGGATTCAAATTTTCCATACAACGGCTTTTGCTTTGACGGTGTCCCTCACAACCCTCTTTATGACATGGAACGCAATCCCCTGGCCCTTGTATTAAGAGTACGTTGCCCACCCTTTGTGTGCCTTTTCTTGAAAAGGGATTGATTTCCAGGTGGTAGCCAAAGGGCCAGGGTGCCCATTTCACCGGATTGGTGGGGCCGAACAAGGCGATAGTCGGTTTCCCTGTGGCCGCGGCCAAATGGGTTACTACAGTATCCGGCCCTACATAGATCTTACTGGATTGGATCAGGGTCGCCACTTCAGCAAATGTTAATTTACCCGCCAGGTTGGTCACATTTTCCGGCATATGGGCAATGGCGGAATGGACATAATCCATCTCTTCCTCGTCTCCACCGCCCGTAATCACCACGTGAGTGCCTTTGGGTGCCAGATATCGCGACAGTTGAACCCATCCCTCCAAAGTCCAATATTTATAGCGCCGTCTGGGTACCATGTGGAATACGGCATAGGGTTGATCCGGCCACCTAAATGGGAGTAAAGAGCGCAGCGTGTCTTGAGCGGTCGGTGATTCAGGGATAACAAGATGATATTCACGTTTGATCCCGAGCAGGTCGCATAACCTGAGATTCTGGATAACCGTATGGGTGTCCCAATCATCCAATTCAGTCCATTTTGTGGTAATCCATCGTTTCCATGCATCATGCAGCCGGTATGGGGGAACAATGGAAATTCGCTTAGGAGCGGCAAGGAAGGCGTAGATCATGGGCCGATCTCCGCTGAGTACGGAGATGGCCAGATCATAGTGGCGAAATATTTGTTTGATGAGACGGAGGGCTTCTTTTATTCCGGGATGCTTGTCGATCGGAATAACGGTGTTGATATCAGGATTGCCGACAAGAATGCCCTCGGTTCCTTTAAAAAGAAGTACGTCTATCTTGGCCGTAGAAAATGCCCCTTTCAGGGAACGTAAGAAGGGTGTGGTTAGGAGGACATCACCAATTTGACGGGTGACGATGACGAGGATCTTTTTCACCGGAGATTTTATGTGAAGGCGGGATATGACACTCACGGCGTTTCATTGGAAAATCGTTTTAAACCTTGTTGAAGACCGGCCGCGATCGCCAGAAAGAAGGCCGTATTGGCATCCAGGATTTGAGTGTTCACAAGGCCACTCACAAAAATGGCCAGGGAAATGATTAATAAAAAATATCCTAGTTCGGTATTCCGTTCTCTCCATGCATTGGCGGTGATCTCCCAGAAAAACCAGAAAAGAACTGCAATACCGATGATCCCGAAACTAACCGCCATGTAAAGGATATTATTATGGGGGTGGGCGATAAGGGGTGCATCGGGGTCACCTGTCTTCACCATTTCGGTCTGATAATCACCCGTTCCGATCCCCAGAAAGGGATTTTTAATAAAGATCTTAACGGCGTGGTTCCACATATAAAACCTATCCTGTTGGTCAGAATATTTTTTACCCCATGCCGAATCGGACGGTGCATTGATGTGATATTGAATTTGCTCGATGGATTTGGCGACACGATCTCTGACGACAGGCGACAGCGCCATGAGCCCCAATAAAACGACAATGGTTATCAGTCCCTTAGTCATGCCGATACCGTGAAAAAGATTGCGGATAATCATGGGTGAAAGCAGGATAAGAGACAAATAAGCGGCGCGTCCTTCCAGGATAATTAAATGGAAAAAAAGAAGGCCCATCAAAAGACCCAAAACAAATCGGTTTAATGACTTATTTTCTTCTCTAAAATAAAAGGATGTCATGAGGACACCAATGACCAGAAACACGGATAAAGCGCTGTACCCGCTGCTCAGCCCCAAGTACCAACCGTCAACCGGAGACAAGATGCCCATGAATTGAAACAGGCCGATAAACGCATTTACTGTCAGACCGGCGATAAAAGCAACAATAAGATACTGAAAGGATCGTCTTTGATAACAGACTGAGGCCAGGCTCAAACAATAAATCCAATAATGCGTTTTTTTTGCGAATTTGATCCCCAATCCGGATACGTCTGAGGAGTATGTCAGCCCGATCCACGGCAATAGAATAAGGGCAAGGATCGGCCAAAACCATTTCTTCCCTATATAATAATGTCTTAGAGTAAAAAATTTTCCTGAAAAAAGCCAAAGGAGCACGGCAAGGCTCGCAAATATAATGGGGGGCGACGTCCCGAACGGCAGCGAAAACAATGAGCAGACGAATCCCGCATAGATAAAATCTTCAATAGTACTGTTTTTCGCTTTTTTCCAAACCATTGGTACAGAAATATTCATTCGAAGCTTTACTCCTTTCCAATAGGTCGTCATTCACTTGAAGCATATTCCGGTTTTGTTCGCAATGCCATAAGTGAAAACAAACGGCCATAAAAGGGTGGCTTTTTCTTTTTAGTCCGTAATGGAAAAACCGGATAGCAAGCTCTGAATCCTCACGGCCCCAACCAATAAAGTCTTCATTAAACCCGTTAACGGCGACCATGTCCTTTTTGAAAAAACCCATATTGCAGGTTTTGATGCCCTTCAGATCTCGAGAGGTAATGCCCGGGAACCACGGTATCCGAATCAGATGATGGGCGTTGGAGATTTTTTTTGAAAAAAATAGAGGGATCAATTTAGAAACCGCGTTCGCATGATCACAATTAAAATAAGGCGTAAATGCTTGAGTGATGACGATTCTTTTTCCTTGAAAAAAAAACCCCTCATTGGCCAATTGGATATGATCCATTATAAATTTTTTGGGGATGATGCAATCACCATCCAGGAGTATGATATAATCGCCGGTCGATTTTTTGATGGCCTGATTACGGATACGGGCCGCCCTGAATCCCAGATCTTCCTGCCAGACGTGTTCGTAGGGAAATGGGGCGCCTGATAATGCTTCAACAATAGCTTTGGATGTTTCCGTCCCGGAGCCGTCATCCGCGATAATGAGTTCATCAGGAAAGCGGGTCTGGATTTTCACCGACTCCAATACCTTTATTAATGCATCAGGACGATTGTAGGTGGTTATGATGAGGCTTGTTCTCATGTCACTCCACCGGCTTGGTTGCGAATATACCACTGATAGGTGCTTTCAATCCCTTCCTGGAGGGAGACCTTGTTTTTCCAGCCCATGTGGGATAAGCGGCTGATATCCAACAGCTTTAAAGGCATCCCATCCGGTTTGGATGGATCGTACCGGATTTCTCCTTTAAATCCGACGATGCCGGCGATCATGTCAGCCAGTTCCTTTATGCTTATTTCTTTTCCCACACCGACGTTAATGATTTCGTTTCCATCATAATTGTTCATCAGGAAGAGGACCGCATCAGCCAGGTCATCCACATGAAGGAATTCGCGTTTTGGGGCTCCTGTTCCCCATAGCGTCACATGTGTGTCTGAATCATCATCGAAAGATAAAATATTTTGTTTTGCCTCATGGAATTTACGAATGAGGGCAGCCAATACATGACTGGTTTCGAGGTCGAAATTATCACCCGGGCCGTAAAGATTGGTGGGCATACATGAAATAAAATGGGTCCCGTATTGACGGTTATATGCTTGACACATCTTGATGCCTGCAATCTTGGCTATGGCATAGGGTTCATTGGTAGGCTCGAGTTTCCCTGAAAGTAGGTATTCTTCCTTTATGGGTTGCGGGCAGCTTTTCGGATAGATACAGGAGCTACCCAGGAATAATAACTTTTTGACGGATGCGAGATATGCCGAGTGGATGACGTTCGTCTGGATCATGATATTGTGATAAATGAATTCGGCTGGATAGGTATTATTAGCTAGTATTCCGCCTACCTTAGCGGCGGCTAAGAACACGTATTCCGGCCTTTGCGACTGAAAAAATGCTTCCACATCGTCTTGTCTCATGAGGTCCAGTTCTTGGTGCGATTGAGTGATAAGATGAGAATATCTTTCAGATCGGAGTCTTCTGAGGATGGCTGATCCCACAAGGCCTTTATGACCGGCTATATAGATTCGAGCATTTTTATCCATTTAATACCTCAGTAACAAGTATTGAGTGACGAGTAACGAGAATTTCAGTCTTAATATAAACGATTTAATATCCAGTTAAAGACTTCTTGATAAACCAATGATCATTTTTGAAATTTCGTCAAGCTCATTAAGAAGATAATCAATATCTGCAGTATATCCCAAATTTACAGTGATAATAAGCTGAGTTTCTAATTCAGCAACGGAGCCTTGTGCAATGGATAAGAATTGTTTGAATTCCTTCTTTCCTCTTCTACCGGCCCCCTCTGCAATATTGGATGCGATGCTAATAGCAGATCGCCGCATTTGATTGGTAAGACCATAAAGTTCGTTTTGAGGGAATTGTTCAGTTAAACGATAGATTTTTGTAACATATGCAATATTTTTTTGCCAGACTTTGAGGTTATGATGAGGTTTCATGGTGATCTAATTAGTTACTCGCTACTCGTTACGATTCAGTCGTCACTAGTCACTATTTTCTCGTTTCTTGTTACTCAGAACTACTCTGGTCCATAATCTTAAAACCGCTTTCCTGACATAGCTGATCCTTCTCCGCTTCTTTTAAATCTTCACTGACCATCTGGGATATCAACTGTTGAAAAGAGATCTTGGGTTGCCATCCCAGTTTTTCTTTGGCCTTGGATGGATCTCCAAGAAGGGTATCCACCTCCGTAGGTCTGAAATATTTTGGATCAATTTTAACAACCACATTTCCTTCCTGGAGATAATCTGCATTGTAGGAATCCTTTCTTCCAATACTCTTGACAATGCCATATTCATTGATCTCGTTTCCGTTCCATTCAATCCCAACCCCAATCTCCTGAAAAGCCAATTCCACAAATTCACGTACCGAATGAGACTCTCCTGTGGCAATGACGTAATCATCCGGTTCGGCCTGTTGTAGAATCTTCCACATCGCCTTGATATAATCTTGGGCATGACCCCAGTCCCGTTTGGCATCCAGGTTCCCCAAAAAGAGTGTCTTTTGTAATCCCAGCTTCATACGGGCTACGGCCCTGGTGATCTTGCGTGAAACGAATGTCTCACCTCGGATGGGCGATTCATGGTTAAAGAGTATGCCGTTGCAGGCAAACATGTCATAGGCTTCCCTATAATTCACGCATATCCAATAAGCGTATAATTTAGCGACCCCATAGGGACTGCGAGGGTAAAACGGAGTTTTTTCATTTTGAGGAACTTCTTGTGCTTTTCCAAAAAGCTCGCTGGTTGAAGCCTGATAAAAGCGTACTTGATCCGTCATATTCAAGATTCGTATCGCCTCCAGGAGGCGAAGGGTCCCCAATGCATCCGCATTGGCGGTGTATTCGGCGGTTTCAAATGAGACCTTCACATGACTTTGCGCAGCCAGGTTATAAATCTCATCCGGCTGGACCTCCTGAACGATACGAATCAGATTGGTAGCATCCGTAAGATCACCGTAATGCATGAAAAAACGGACATCATCTTCATGGGGGTCCTTGTATAGATGATCGATCCTGGCCGTGTTGAAAGAGGATGATCTCCGCTTAATTCCGTGAACTTCATAGCCTTTTCTTAAAAGGTATTCCGCCAGATAGGCCCCATCCTGACCCGTGATGCCTGAGATCAATGCTTTTTTCATAATATTAGCCCTTCGATTACCCTATCCTTTCAGGAGAGCCAGCGTATATATTCTCATATTCTTTTGCTATCCGTTCAATCGAAAAATTTAAAACGATTCGTTCACGGGCGGACACTCCTAACTCCAGGCGATCCTTACCGTCCAATGCGAGGATTTGAGCCCATGCCTCGGCCATGGCACCCGGATCTTGCAGGGGTACCACGAGGCCGGTGTCACCGATAATATAGGGTGAATCCCCCACGTTTGTGACCACGCAAGGAACCCCACAAGCCATGGCCTCGCCGATCGTATTTGAAAATCCCTCCCCCAAAGAGGCCGAGGTAGCAATGTCGAGTGCAGCCGTTATGTTTGGGATATCGGTCCGTTGGCCTAAAAGATGAAAGTATTTTCGGAGAGTCATGGGGATATGATGGACTAATCCAGGGTTCTCCCATTCCACTCCTTTCCCGGCCAGGATAAAGTGGACGTCCATTCTATCTCGAAGGAGACGGCAGGCGGCTTTGATAAAGCTTTTATGTCCTTTCATGGGATCATAGCGGGCAATGAGACCGATGAGCAAGGGATATCCAGTCCGCGCGTCCGGATTAGAATCGGTGTCCGGCAACTTCAGTTCTTTTAGAACACGCGGTTTAGCGTTCCCGTCCGGCCTGAATCTGCTTATGTCAAATCCGTTGGGTATGACTTTCCACCGCTTAGGCTTATAACCGACGGCACGATGATATATCATGGCTTGTTTGGAATTGGTAAGAACAGCATCAGGAAGAGGTGAAAGAAGGGAGCATATTATCCTCGTTAATCGGGTTGAAAAACGATAATTATCCAATTTCATGTATGAACAGCGGATATTCCAATAGATACGATTAACAGATGCAAGCTTACCGAAAATAAGTCCCAAGAGGTCCGCGTGATAAAGCCAGGTCTGCAGGACGGCCGGGCGTATGGAACGGAATAATTGCCATAGCCTCACCATACCTTTGACTGTTATTCGCCCTTCAGGCATGTTTAAGAAATGAACAGATATTCCGAGGGAGACAATCCTCTCTCCAATAGGTCCCATATTCGTAAGACAGACAACATGGTTTGAAAGAACCTCTTTGTCCATAAAGGACAGGAGCTTCCAAAGCATCATTTCCGCCCCGCCTATTTCAAGTGTTGTGATGAGATGCAAAACAGTGGTGGGTCTGTTATCCATTTTTGGCGGATTTATATAATGAAAACTCAGACGCTAAGAACCGGCTCATCAGAACATCCCCCTTTTTGCAGGACGATATTATAGTGCACGGAGATCAGCCGCGATAGCAGGGATGATCTTAGAATCTTTTTCTCGAATGCCATTGGATTAATGCCTTTCTTATCGAAAGCTTGAGCCAAAGCAGAACTAGCCACTCGAAAATATCTAAGAGATTTTATTTTTAAATGATGTTTTCTGAAAAGCCTTGCTACTTGCCTTGCAGGGAGAATCCTTTCATCGCCGTAAAGATACGCCTTGCCATTTGCATTATTTCTTTTATCTATGGTTTTTAATCCTCTCTTTTTCATAAGCGTGAATTGCATAAAAGGATTGTATGCATTGACTTCACTGATAATCAGCATGCCTTTGCTTTTTAATAAGTTGGAAATGTTTTTAACGATTTTAAGCCTTGGTTCCATATGGTGAAATGCTTCCTCAAGATATATAAGATCATATTTTTCTTTTAATGGATGTGAAATGATACTAGATTCCACAAATTGACATGCAAGCCGGTACCCTAATTCCCTCTCAAGAACTTTTTTACGCTCCATCCCGCAGTATAATCGTTTCTTATTGATGTCTATTCCTAGGACATGACCATGTCCCTGTAGGATATACGCAGAATAAAGAGAAACAGAACCGGTGCCACAGCCAATATCCAGAACCTTAATATCAGTCTTGTCTCTTAAAGTCTCTAATTCATTCTCCAGCTCCAGATGTCTATCGATCCAAGCTTCAAGCAAATAATCACAACTATTTTTCCGGTAGCTTGAATAATATTCATTAAATATTTTTTCAGCCAGCCCATTAAGTCTCGACGTTTTGAACCACCAATTAAGGAAGTCACTAAAATTTTGGAAGGATGCGGACATTTTTACAACCGCGAGATAATCTGTATATAAGGTTTGTTATGTGTATTATATGACTGACCGATTATGAGAATCAGTCATGCTCATACTTAAGTATAGAAAAGATAAGGTCAATTTCCCTATCAGCGAAATTCATTTCATCTACGATTATTTGTCGCCGCATATCATATTTGACTATCCGGGCAGGAAGGTCTTTATCTATTTTGTTGCCAAGTGAGATTACATTTTTTGCAAGAAATTTCAGGTTGTTAATAGACATCGTCCACCGGAAGGTTGAAAATCCTATGTATGCGTAATTCCCGACTATTTCCAGTCCCCTGCACCAGCCTGGATGAAGTCCGCTATAGAGAGAGGTGATATTATGGCAAGATAAACATTTCAAAGAGCGAGAATCAAAAACAACAATCATTCCATTGACGGTCGTGAAATAAACATTATTGTCTTTTACTAATCCATCATGAGGTTTTCCGCATGATATGTCCATCCTTTTGGATGGATTATCCAAACAGATCGCGTCTTTTTTATTGAATCTTGTGACCCACATTTTTTCATTGATAAAAGAGACATGGTTGGGGTGAATTTGATGAGGTTTTGTAGATATCTTTCTGTAATCAATTTCCAGGTGGGGCTTTTCAGTAAGTTGATTGTCTGAAACCGTTTTGATCACCACTTTATCATCGGCTTCAATTTCCCCCACATGATCTATTCCGGTATCCGCAAAAAAGATTTTGCCTTTTATCCTATTGACATGGTGAAGATCATTGAATAGAGGATGAGAAAATCGATCAATCACCTTAAATCCTGAGAGATTGAAATGTATTATTTCAGAATGTGTACATGTGTAAAGGTCATCATTGCATATACTTCCCGATCTAAAGCTGAAGGAATAGCTTTTTGTATATATTTCATAATCAGGCTTATCTTCTAGATATTGCCGAGTAATCTTTTTTTTACTAAAATCTATCTCATAAATACCTGCCTTATAGCATTCGGATAGAACCTTCATCGAAAAAGGATTCTTATTCCTTTTCCCTCCAGTCACAATGAATATTTCATTACTCATAAAAAATGATATCCTATTATCTGTTTCATAATCATTTCCTTTTCATAAGCCATTCTTTTCCATTATTCCTTACCTCATTCTTTGTTGAAAATCATATAACAGGAAGTCGTTGCCGGGATTGGCTTGACATTTATTGTAGCGAAGCGATTCGTATGGTTTTGTAAAGTTTTAATCAACTCCATGATCTCTTCTATTTTAAGTCCAGGAAATTTCTGTTGTACATATTCATCAAGCTTTGTACCGATGTTTAAATATTTTTTAATAAAGGGTTTTGCAGTGGCAATGAGGTTATTTAATTTTCTTCGTGTTATATTCATGGTTGAGAAACCATCGTGGTTATGTAAACAAGGATATTGAATGGCCAATTTATTTAACGCCGCAATAATATTTTCACAAGCCGTCAACCCCTGCGCGCCATGCACATATTTTTTTAGCAGGGAAACTTTATCTGGAGCATTGGGTTTAGGAAGACAGTCCTCTTCGATATTTTTTATAATGGATTCTAATTGGATCTTTAACTCATCTAATGAAGAACATTTTTTGCTAAGGGCATTAGGTAATATCGAATCATATGTTTCAGAAGTAATAGGACAATAGGACAGAACCGGTTTCCCCAGAATATAAGCTTCAACGCCAGTAGTGCACCCATTATGGATCAAGACATCAGAAGCCATAATCCATTCAATGACGTTTCCCTTATGAAAAACCTCGACATTTGGAAGCTTTCTGGAAAAATCTTTCCACGTCTGGTGATTTTCTGAGGGATGAGGCCGGATAATGATTGTATAATCGGAAAAATTTAGGCTTAGATCTCTTATCATATCTAGAAAAAGATGGTACATTTCACCTAGATAATCAGACCACTTTATATAGAAGTTTTTATCTTCCCTGTCTTTTATCCTCCCTTGCCCTTTCATGGTGTTTGTGACAAAATCGCGACCATAAAAATGATTATAAAGACTAAAATTGGTATTAATCAAAATGAAAGGCCCATAAATTTCGCGGATTTTTTTGGCCTCGGAAGAAAAAATCCCTCGATATGGATCGCGTAGCAAGTCAAGGCGCGGATTGCCCGTGATACAGAGTTTTTGATCGCTATTCCTGATATTTTTTTGAATAGCTTCAGCTTGGACTTCGCCCCAGGCAAAGAAGATATCAATCATTTCAAAGGCCTGGGCAGATACTCTTTGTTGGATGTACCTTTCAGGATTAAGAAATATCAATCCTTCTTCACACCAAGCTACAGTCCTGTTTCCAAGTTTGATATTTTTTTTAAAACTTTTTATCTTTGTTTTTACCACACTCTTGTCAACATAAATCCCTTTAGGTAAAGAACCCAGATGTCTCTGTAATTCGATTTGATCACCAAGAATTACGTTAAAACCTGTTTCAGCAGCAAAACAACTTAATAAAAGTTTGGCATGAAATTCACGTACCTTGATTTCTATAGGAATCAGCAGAAATGGATTACCCATATATTCCTTCATCAGTCCATAAACTCCTCTGTTTTAGCAAACTCCGACACTTAAGGGTTCATCCAAAAACTTCACTAAGTGATTGATTACTTAAGCTAACTTGATTGGGATGGGAAAAAGTTATCAGCTTGAGAAAGATTTTTCACGTTTAATAAGAAATTTCGCCAACTCGAGATCAAAAGGTTCATCAATATTTACCAAAGGTCGGTCTAGTAAAACAGCGATGCAAGATTCTTCAAGAATGTGTCCTTTCTCTACAAGCGCTTTCCTTTTTACGGCATAACATACACCATTTCGAAAATAGTAAGTCGGGATTTTTTGTCGAATACTGAATTGGTCGCCTTGCTCTAAATAAAAACCAATGTATCCCTGATAATTTATAGTCAAACATTTATGAGGGGTGAAATGAGCGGGTGTTTTACTGACAGTTGCCGCGGCGAAGTGATCACCATCCATCAAGGCTGACATCGTCTTTTCAACATCTTCTTTTCTACGTAAAGGGCTGGTTGGTTCAAGCAAGATGGAAACATCGAATTTCATATCGTAATGCTCTTCGGATTTTAACCATGCATGTTTCCACATTTCCACCGATGAGGAAAGATCTCCGGCGAGCTCCGGAGGGCGCATGAATGGGACATCCAGGCCATATCTCAGGCCTTCGTCCGCGATTTCAGCATCATCCGTGGACAGAATGGCACGATCGATCCACGGAATGGATACGGCTATTTTTGCAGCTCTCCCTACCAGGCTGATATTGTTGATTTTTTGAAGATTTTTTCTGGGAATGCCCTTGCTGCCTCCCCGGGCAGGGACTACCGCAAGGACAGTGAATCCATGATAAGACATTTTTAATCCTGCTTCCGTATTTGAATCACACGCCCTTCAGCATTACTAATCCGCGCGGCTTCTACAATGGACAACACCTCTATGCCATCATTAATTGTGCATGTCTTCACGGGGGATCCGTTCAGCACTTCGATAAATTCTCGGTCAACCCTTAAAAACATCTCATTTCTTTCACAGTCGTATTTATAGATATCCCATTTTTCTTCCATTTCCTTCCCTACTGCCACCTGGTTGGGATCGATGGTCCAAAGGATGGTCCCTTTTTCACCAATAAACCTGATATTTTTTTGATGGGGCCGGCCATATAAGTCAAGATGCATGATCACGCCTGGACCGTTATTATAATTGATGATTATATCCACATTATCATCCGTGTCGATCTTCAGATCGCTGATTTTGTCTATTCGCGCTGAAATCGTGTCCGGTTTCCCCATGAACCAGAGCATCAGATCAACCCAGTGGCTTTCATCTAAAAGCGCCCCACCACCAAGACGCTTGCTGGCCATAAAAAAATCCCAGTAATTTTCCCAGGGATGCCAATCTGCTAGATGAGCGGACATCACAAAACTCACATGTCTAAGCTTCCCGATGATATTATCGGACAATAATTCCTTTACCTTTTCCAGTGGAGGCCACCATCTGTATGTATACCCTAAAAGGAGCGGGACGTCGCTTGAATTCACAACAGACCGCAGCCTCTTGGCGCTTTCTAAATCGGGTGATACCGGTTTTTCAAGCATCACGGGAAGTTTACGCTGCAGGGCGGCAATACACTGATTCACGTGAAAGACGGGCGGGGAGGTGACGGCAACCCCATCCAAACATTCCGGATGATCCAAGGCTTCTTCGAGACTCGTAAACACCCCTTCCACGGGTATCTCCTTTCTTAAATTGTCAAGCTTATCGGCACGAGGATCCATACAGGAAATCCTGCAACCAAGAGAATAGAAATTTTTCGCGTGCCTTTGCCCAGCGCTTCCGGTGCCAAGTATTAGAATATGTTTTTCAGTCATTTTAATTTCCCTTATCCAGAAAGTTTTATGGACGAATCCCGTCCACCATATGTTGGTATGCTTCCGGATCAAAACGGGTCTCAATAAACAAAGGGCCTCTTTCCATCCTCCAACTATTTAAGATTTCTTCAAGGTCGTTTTCCGATTTCGCAATCATGGAGTGGATATCCATCGCTTGAAAAACCCTGTACCATGAGGGTTGAAGGATTGTGACGGGCCTTTCGGTCATTCGGTTCGATATGGAACTTGCTCTAATAGAGCCCAGGTATCCGTCGCTCATCAGGATGATGATGAGGGGAACCTCAAATTGGGCTGCAAGCTTTACTTCTGAAATAAACATCCCGATCCCCCCATCACCTGAAAAGAGAACCGTGGGTATATCCGGATCATACAATGACGCACCGATGGATAATGGTAGGCCGATGCCCATATATCGTCCCTGTCCCGCGGAGAGGTAATGTTCCGGCTTCCGGATCCGGAAGACATGTTCTCCAATCGTACAAAAATGGCCAGTGTCCAGGACAATCCTAAGTTGATGGTCGAAATACTTTTCGACCCTACGAAATACATTTGCAGGCATGAAAGAATCTCGAAGCATGTGCCTCCTGATATTCCGGATTTGATCCGAGAGTTCCGTGAGACCCCAGGATTTGCATCGCAAACCGGCCAGAAGACTTTCCACATCTCCTGCTTCGAGGGAAAATACATGATCAAACTCGAACCCATAACCCAGTTCATCACCCAGAGGATCCAGATTGATGGATTTACATCCAAAGGGTTTTACATTCAAGACCTCATTGTGCCTAAGCCCGATTCCGATTATCAAGTCCGCCATCGGTATAATTGAAAATTCTGGTGTGAATTCTCCTCCTACTCCTGTAAAGATTCCGGCCGCATGTGGAAGTGTTTCGTCAATAATGCCTTTGGCTGCCGCAACGCTAAAGGATGGAACGGCAAGGCTGTTAAGCGCCGGGGCCATTTTTTTTCTTATGGCACAGGTCCCGGCGATAATGATGGGTCTATGGCTGTTAGAGACGATATCAAAAATTTTTTGGCTATCTGGACCGGATGATATTTTTCCATGTTTATTTCCGGGGATCGGCATATCCGACGGAATCGGCGATGCTGAGAAATCCATATGAACAGGTCCGGGTACCTCTTCTTCAGCCCATACTGCCAGATCAGTAAAGTTGGGGCCCTTTAAGGAGAAAAATCGCCTTCCCTTGGCTCCACCAGCTATGAGGGCCTGATGATCAAGCCGCTTGTGAGATGTATGTGAAGGGGTGTCGGGTGGATAGGCTTCGGAAAGCGAGACAACAGGAAAATTCTCCAACCTGCAAGCAGCTATTCCCGGCAGCATGTTTGCCAGACCGGGTCCTTTGATCCCCACCGCAACGCCGGCCTTTCCGCTTAGTCTTCCCATGGCACCTGCCATTAGCACCCCCGCACCCTCGAAATGATTCAGGTAGAAAGGAATTCCTTTTTTTTCAAGTGAATCGAGAAGGGTCAGGCTTGGCCCGCTGCCCGGTATCCCAAATACGTGCGTAACACCCCTTGCTTTGATTGACTCGGCAAGGGTCTCGATATCCGCCATGTTCATATGCCCAGTTGTTTGATTATTTTTTTGGCTGCCTCGGCGCAGACAAGAGCTACCGCATCAGGACTAAATCCACCACAATGCGGCGTAATAATCAGATTGTCATTCTTTCTGGCATACTCCACCAGAGGATGATGATCAATCTCGGGTTCTCCATCAAGGACATCTAATCCTGCCGCACCTATTGTCCCTTTCTTCAGACAGTCCAGAAGTGCGGATTCGTCAACCACCGCGCCTCTGGATGTATTGACGAAGACGGCGCAATTTTCCGCACTTTCCAATAATTTCCGCGAAACAAGCCCTCTGGTTTCATCTGTAAGGTGAACATGAACAGAGATGAAGTTGCTTGTTTTAAAAAGTTTCGGGAGCTTTAAGCGGATAAAATTCTCAGGAAATGGATCAATATAAGGGTCATATCCGGCCACATCCATTCCGAATGCCTTGGCATATCGCCCCATCCATCCTCCGATTCGGCCACAGCCTATTATTCCTAAACGCTTCCCTTTCAGCATGATTCCTGGAAATAGTTCACGGGACCACTTACCCTTTTTCACATGATCAATGGCCGAAGGTAATTTGCGCGTACAAGCCATTAGAAGAGCCCATGAAAGTTCAGCAGCGGGGGTGAGGCCCATTAGTAATTCCCGGTCCTCTTTTAATGTTCGAACCGGAATTAAGCGCTTTTCAATCTCTTCTCTCTCCAAGTGGTCGGAGCCTGTTGTAGCACAAGAGATCATCTGCAGCTTTTCGGCTTTTCGGATCATGTCATTGGTGATCCGTATCTTCATGGAGGCATCAAGAAGTGCATCCGCATCCCGAAGGGAAGTCGCAACCGCTTCCCGGATTGCGTCAACGTGTATGGCGATGGCTTTTTTCCCAAGGAGTTCTTGTTCCAGGGCTTTGAAACCAACATCCGCTCCCAGGTAGATGATTTTTTTCATACCAAAATGCTTTAATTATTTTTCCAGTTTGAAATAGAGATAATCAGCTGAACCAATAGATTCCAGATAGCCTTTCCAAAATTGGTCCAGCATGGGGCTATCGAGATGTTCAAGTGGTTTATCGCCTGTTGGCCGGCCATCCCGAAGCCATGCCATGGCATTAGAAAGTCCGAATCGATGAACGCATTTTGATTCGACTACTGAAAAACCCGCCTTTCTCACGCAGTATTCAAAGGAATCCCGCCCGAAATAATATCTATGCACCACGCGGTAGAAGAAGCGTCGATATTCATCTCCTTTTAGATCCATCAGGATATCTTCAACATTGGGCGTGCTTATGATAAGTCTTCCGCCGGGTTTCATTAGCGCCCTGATCGAGGACAGAAAGGAAAGTGGATTTAAGACATGTTCAATGACACTGAAACAAAAGGCGTATTCGACCTTTTCCTTCCATTCGGGAAGGGCACTCTCTATGGATGAATAAACGGCACAATCTCTCCTTTTCAGGTAGTCATGATATTCTTCACAAGGTTCGATCGCTATTACCTGACTCGCAAGAGATGAGACATGATCCAAAAAACTGCCCGCGGCACATCCAATATCGGCGATACATTTATTCCTAATAGAATCCGGCCATAGCGCGGAAAGATTCCTGAGTTGTATAATATCATGTTCAACAAGAAATCCAAGCGCATCATCAGGCTCGTTTAATAATTGTCTGTAGTCTTTATTTTTATAAAAGCTTTCATCCTTGCACGCCGACTCATTCAGCCGTTCAACCTTGCAATAAGCGCATTTGGCAATGATACAGCTATCTTCGGTCAAACAGCCAAAAGCCCCCTCACGGATTTTTCCCTCAAAAACAATCCGCCATTCAGAAGATCCGCAGATTTCGCAATTTTCAAAATATTTTTTCATGTTGTATGGATATAATATAATTTTTTTTGAATGGATATTTCCGTTTCAGACAGAATCTTAGCGATTTTTTCCCCAGCATGGCCATCACCGAAAAGCGAAGAACTCCTATATCTTCCCCTATCAAGCTGTTTTTTTATGGCCTTTTCTATAGCTTTGGCATCGTGGTCCACGTGCATCACATTTTCGCCGTTTTCTCTTCCCAATTGCCGAGTGCCGATATTAACTGCGGGGACACCTAGATAGCTTCCCTCGCGCAAAGCAGAACTGGAATTCCCAACCAGACATGCCGAGTTATAGATGAGTCTGCCGTAATCTTCAGGACTGAAATTGCGATAGAAGTGGATGTAGCCAGGATTATGTTTTTCCCTAAACATCCGCAAACCTTTGGATACCTCATCCGAACCAGCGTCTACGTTAGGCCATAGCCAGACCGTTTGCATTTTAATAGATGCAATGGCACGAAGAGATTCGTTAATCTGGGCAAAACCTCTTCCGTATTCAGTGGTTACAGGATGCTGAAGTACAACCAGATAGGGTTTGTCAGGATCCAAAGCGGGACCAACTCCCATATAACGTATAAAAATATCTTGAGGCAGGGTTAAATCTAACTTTGCAACAAGATCAATCGCAGGGCAGCCGGTGAAAAAAACCGTTTCAGGGTCCTCCCCCATCCGAATGACATACTCTGTCGCACGTTCGGTCGCGGTAAAATGAAGGTGCGAGAGTTTTGTTACGGCATGCCGGACACTCTCATCAATGGATCCTGTTACTTCCCCTCCCTGCGTGTGCGCAAGGCAAATATTCATATAGCTGGCGGCAATGGCGGTGGCCATTGTCTCGAAACGATCCGCAACGGTGATAACGATATCCGGTTTCAGATTCTCAAAAAGAGTTGACAATTCCATAATGGCCATGCCGGTTGATTTAGCCATTGTTGTAGGGGTTTCACCTTCAAGGATAGAGTATACGGTGGCGTTAGGGGTGAATCCATCTCTAAGGATAATTTTATCGACCTCTCCAAAGCGGTGCAAAAGGGCCGAAGCACCAACAATGATTTGTAAAGTCAGATTCTCTTGTTCCCTCACAGCTAATAAAACGGATTTGATTCTACCATAATTGGCTCGACTGTTAACAACCACACAAATTCGACGCTTATCTTTATTTTTCATACTATATCTTCCCATGCTAATAGCCTGTCAGGATCGACATCACGGGCTAATCGACGTCCAATTATTGTTTCTATTTTGTTTGGAGGAATACCGGTTCCAGGTTTTTTCATGCTTAGCATATCGGATTCCAGTATGGTTCCTTTTTTTAAATGCCTTAAAGGCGCGATGCTTTTAGAAAAAATAGCCTTTGTATCAGTCAGCTTGGCAGACATGGCGTTTTTATCGACCGGATTGGCGAACATTTTGTGAAAGGCTTCACTCGCCTCCACTAAAGTGCGTAGTTCATCAATGGTAACTGATGCCTTTATATCAGGACCGAATAGGCGTTTGTCAAAAGTAACATGGATCTCCAAAAGATCAACATTACGAGCCATTGCGGCAAGGCCAGGGAATATGCTACCCGTATGATCTGAAAGTCCGACCGGGCAACAATATCGATCCCTTAATTCATCTATGATGTTTAGCCCGACTTCTTCAAAGCGCGTGGGATATTTCGATGTGCATTGGAATATCGCGAATGGTAATCCCATCGCTTTTATGCGAGATACTGCATTGTCTATTTCATTAAAATCGCTCATCCCCGTACTTAATAGAATGGGTGAACCGCTTTTTGCCATTTCTCGCAATAATGTATGGGATCCAATTTCGCCGGATGCCACTTTCCACGCAGGGACGCCGATTTTACGTAATAACTCAATAGCTTTTATTGAAAAAGCGGAACTTAAAAAAAGGATACCCCGCTCTTTTGCATGGTTTGCCAATCCAACCCATTGTTCCTCGGAAAATTCCATTCGCTTCCAATAATCATATCGGCTTGAATCCTGTCGACTGAACCGGACTCTGAAGGGTTCATCAATTGTTGATTCTTCACCTGCAAAATGAGTCTGAAATTTGACAGCGTCCGCGCCTGCATCTGCGATGGCGTCTATATAGGCATGTGCTGTTCCTAAAGAGCCATCATGTGCCTGGGCAATTTCCCCTATAATGAACGTTTTACATTCAGGCCCAATTTTATGAGATTCAATAAATAAAACCTCAGACATTATGCAAAACTTTCATTTCTTAAAAGTCCGATGCGATTCACAGCGTTTTTTACCATTTCTTTCTGCCTCTCATTGAGCCTTTCGCCGGGGATCCTTACAGGGCCTGAGGGTAAACCCATCAGTTCCATAATATACAAATATCCTTGAAAGCCAGTTTTTGCTATTGCTTCCGCTATGGGCCATTCATCATTTACGATCTCAGCAGCGTTATTTAAATTGCCATTTTCAATATGCGTGAAAAATTTGATTTCTCGATCTGGATCAAACCATGCCCAGCAAGTATGCCTTGCTTTAGCCCCCCACTGCATCGACCAGAACTGAACCGTCTTCCCAAATCCATCAAAACAGACAACCTTGTCACCTAGCTCCCGATACACTTTTCGAAGCGATCCAGGGTCGCTAATATGTTCTTTAAGGGCTACAACGTTGTCAATAGCAACAATTCTGTGAAGCATATCCATGCTGGGACCGCGACCATTTGAGAATGATTTATTATGATATACCAAAGGGGCGTTGCTTTTTTCAGCCATTTTTTCCATATAGGCTATAAAATAATCATCATGCCGATCGGGTGAGTAGAAACCTCGTTCGTAAAATGAGCTGAAAAATTTATTTCCCTCTTTTATTCCTCTTGGAGCAATAACTATTGCTGTCGCGCCGCGGTCCATCATCATTTTCGCTTCTGTTAATTGTTCTTCAAAAGAATGTCCTCCCATCGACTGGGCTAGGAGAATACAATGTCCGGGCAGGATGGCTGCAACACTTTTAGTTACTAACAATCTTTCATCCCGTGACATGTAATCAAATTGTGAAGCGGATGCGGCAAGGTAAAAGAATTGAATCCCTTTTTGAATTAAAAAAGTTACGTGCATTTCGATAGCAGGGATGTTTATGCTCAAATCTTCATTGAATTGCGCGGGCACTGGGACAATATTCCCTTTGAGTCTCGATTTTATTTCATTGATATTCATATGCTAGATTCTTTCCTCACTTTCTAAATATTCTCGCCATCTCGGTAAAAGCTGTTCAATGATCTTCATTGATTCACCATTATTAGCGCTTAGATAACTATACGGGTCATCAATTGTAATTAGCCCCACATTTTGCCCGATTTTTTCTCCCCGTAGGATGATATTCGGTTCCATAATGCAACCCAGGCCATAAAGGGCCATGAATAACGGCTCCTTATATTTTGAAGGTATAAATCCGTTATCTACCCGTATAAGGTTATCTTCGTCTCCTCTCCATATGGATTTATAGATCGGCTTAGCGGCAATTACACAATCCCGATCTGAATTAACCAGCCTTTTTATCATGCGGTCGAAAAATTTTTTGGGCCTAAAAGGATAAACTTCCTGAGCCAAAACGATTAGATCTGGTAATTTGCCTTCATCTTTCAAAGCTTCCAAGACATATTGATAAACTTTAATCACTTCGATATATTCATAGGATAAATCATTAGGTCTGCGGATAACTCTCGCATTCAAGGATCTAGCAATGTTCATATGCTCTTCATTATCCGCTGCGACAATTATATCTTTTATATATTTCGAATGCCTCAAAGATTCTATTGTAAGTTCTAGTAATGACATCCCCTTTATCCGTTTCACTTGGCCTCTGACAGGAATGATGGCCGTAATTTTCATATCATCGTGAATATATTCACCTCGAAAGGATGGATGTATTTTTTCTAGAATGCGGACAACATTTCTGGCTCTTTGAATATTCCTGCCTTGATTGATTCCATGATAATGATACACACTGGCTTCTGGTTCATAGATAATCTGAAATCCTTTTGCCAAGACTTCTTTGGCCCAGAGTCTATCTTCAATATTTGTAGTGGTTTCAGAAAAGGGTGTTGTTTCCCATACATCTCTTTTGATTATACTATTTGCATTATGAAAAAATGGATCTTTCACCTGTATTTTTCGATCCAGACCAAAGATGTTAATCAGATCTCGCTTATCAACATCATCGGTAAAAGCCATAGGCTCTTGTCGCCCATAAACTCCAGCCACATGGTCGTGAGTCTGTATTGTTTTCAAAAGCGTACCAAGCCATTTCGAATTAACAGGTATGCAATGTGCTGAAAGACATATAATGTATTCTCCTCTAGAATGATTGATTCCAAGATTAAGGGCCTTTCCGGGAAGGAATTCTGCAATTGTAATAACTTTTTCAATAGGAAAAGATTTGGCCTTCTCTACCGTCAGATCCGAACTTTGATTATCAACCAGTATAACCTCAAAATCCGTGAAATCCTGTCTAAACACCCCAGAAAGACAGGAGGATATCCATTTTTCCTCATTTAAGGCCCTGATAATGATAGATGCCGTGCACGTCATTTAAACCCCTATTCTAATCCGTTATTAAATCGGATAAGCTACGCCCCTTGTATTTTGAAAGATCGGTTTCAAAGAACTCTTTGTTCTTACTGATTTTATTAGGAGGCCAATCCCACCATTTTATTTCAAGGAGCTGCTCGATAATTTTTTCGTCGAATCTATAATTTGTCATCTTGGCGGGCATCCCCATTGAAACACTAAAAGACGGAAGATTATGAGTGACAACAGCGCCAGCTCCAATAACGCAACCGTCGCCGATGTTTACTCCGGATAAGATAGTAACATTATCCGCAATCCAAACATTGTTACCAATGTTCACGGGCCCCTTCGTAATTTCCAAACTAGAGAAGCCAAAATGTCGATGCATATTCACTTGTAGATTTGCTTTTGTCATATCATGATTCGTTGTAATGATCGTGATATGATATCCAAAAGCAGAATATTTACCGATAAAACATTCTTCTTGCCCTCTTATTACAATAGGTCCGTTTATTCTCGTATTATCCCCTATTACACATCTGGGGACTGTGATCTTTGCGTCATTGGGGAGAAAAACATTTCTCCCTATTTCGATGATAGTGCGCCGTTTTTGATTGCTATATTGATTTTCCATTGAGCGAAATATCCGTCTTTCCCATATTTTGTGAGCCTATTAAAAATTCTGCAAACTTTAGTTCGAACTCGCTATTGATATCCACGGCTTCCAATTCGTCTAAGACAACAGCCCTAGCGTCGGTCCCCAATGCATGCCCTTTTTTTTCAGTAATTTCCAAAAGTCTTTTATCTCGAAGATATGCTGCTCCGGTTAAATAATAAACCTTTGGACGTTTTTGCCTTGCACCGACAATGAACCCATCCGGGAGTGGAAAAAAATTTTTAATGATATTCCCTGGAAGCAACTCCTTGGATATATATGGATGTCCTGTAGTGATTTCTGAAATAGTCGTAACGCTTTCACAACCGCTTTCATTCCATAGTTCAATCATTTTATCGATGCTTGTGGGCTTTAGAAATGGACTCGTTGGCTGCAGTGAAAGGACTGCATCATAATGAATATCACGCTCTTTAAAATATTGGTAGGCGTGAAAAACCACGGCTATTAACGGGGAATCGTCTGAAGCTAGTTCAAGAGGCCTTATAAAAGGAATATCGACTCCCATTTGTTGTCCGATCTTCATGATATCTTCATCTTCGGTCGATAGAATCATCCGGTCAATGTGTTTGGATTGCTTCGCCGACTCAATAATATGGGATATAAGAGGTTTGCCACCCAACATCCTTATATTCTTTAGGCGAACGCCCTTTGAACCCCCACGCGCTGGAATAACAGCCAATATTTTCATTATTCCCTCTATTTCAGGTGTCTAAAGCCCTATTGGCTAGAATGCTAAAAAATTATCGTAACAGGCGTTTGACATTCCGCCGGATAATTAGTACAAAACTCCGGAGCGATACAAGTTGTTTCCTCTATCGGATAGCATCATGTATCGCTCTAATATCTTTCATCAATTTTTTGAAATCCGTAAATCCCAATGCCTGAAGAGGATCGATCCAGGCATTTTCAGGATCAGGATGGACTTCAATAAGAAGTCCATCGGCACCTGCCGCAATGGCGGCACGAGACATGGCCGCAACATAACTCCGCTTAAAGGTGGCGTGACTCGGATCAATAATCACGGGAACAGATGGGGCATACTCTTTAAGCGCTGGAATCGCTTGAATATCAAGTATAGCGCGTGAGTTTATATTATGCGTATGTGGCGCAACAACACCTCTTTCACAAAACACGAAATTGTGTTTGCCCCTGGCCTCGAAATGTTCAGCCACACCAAGTAATGAGCGTAAGCTCTCTCCATAATGGCGTTTGATCATGATCGGCTTTTTTGTTTTCGACAATGCCTCTATCAGATCCATGTTAAACATATGCCTGTATCCCACCTGAAACATGTCCACGTATTCTGACATCATATCCAGGCTGTCTGCATACATGATTTCCGAAATAATGGGTAAACCGAATTTTTCCCCTGCTTCCTTGAAATAGCCAAGACGTCTTTCAGCTACCTGATAAAGATCCCTTTTATTTAATATTTTCATGCGATCACGAGGCGGTTCATTGCTGTCCGTATCTGGTTGACCCAATGGTTCACCATAAGGAAATGTCAATGGTTTGAACACACCTCCCCTCATCATTTTCGCGCCGGCATCCCTTACAGCCTTTGCTGTTTCCATGATTTGTTTTTTGCCTTCAATCGTACACGGACCCGCCATGACCACGAGTTCATTCCCCCCGATATAGACCTCACCGGCCTTTATTTCTCTTTTAAAATCCCTTCTGGTAACCAGGGGAATATTATTCTGTATGTCGGTTTGTGAGATGTCTTTCATTTCCATAACTCCCTTTTGGGTTATATTTTGAACATGCTTTAAAATTCAAGAATATTACCAGATCTTTCGCATTATATCACGAACTTCATTGTTTTCTATGTCGTATAAACCCGAAGCCGACACAGCCTTTTTAAAGGCAATAACCGCCTGTTCTAAGTTCATGGGAGCCCCATTTAGTGTTTTGTAGCCTATGAGTTCAGCCATGCAAAGGAGCATGGACTGTGGAGGTTGATAAATAATATCAAAGATGAAGGGATTGTCCATAGAAGCGAGGATTTCGAAAGAATAGCCTATGTTTGCTTTAATGGCATCAGAAGCCGATTTAAGGTAGATTTTTTCAGCATCCTTTATTTTTTTTACACGGGCACTATCATCTACAGGACCCAAAGGTGTATAAAAGTTTAGACTAAAAATGCCATTGCTGTCTTCCCTTAGTGTTTTGAATCCAATGCTTGTGCAATTCACCAAGATGTCTAAATCCCTGACGTCGTCCGATGAAAGCGGCCATTCGACTTGCTCTATTCGACATCTCCCGTATAGTTTAGCTGCTAAATTTTTCCTAGATTGATGTGACCGATTCGCAAGCTTCAGGCACCCTCTGGGACCGATAGCAGATGATAGGTAGGATGCAACCGCAAAACCAGCACCACCTGTCCCAATTTGCAAAACTGTTTTTTCGTTGAGACCTCCATAAATCTCTTTCTCAAGACTCCATATCGCTCCAGCACCATCCGTATTTGACCCTATTAACTTTTCACCATCTCGATAAATGCAATTTACTGCACCAATCATTTCAGCCTCAGGTTCGAGCTTGTCCAGGAAAGGCAGAATATTTATCTTGTAGGGCATTGTGACAGCACCGCCAATAAAACGTTTGTCCTTTCGGAGGCATTCCACCACAGCCATAAGTTTTTCCGGGACGATGTCCATAGGATGCATCATAGCTGAAAGACCCAGGGCGTCAAAGGCTCCGTTCCAGAGAGACGGCGACTTGGCTCCCTTCGATGGTGACTCGCCTAGAATCGCGGCATAATAATCGGTTTGATCCAAATCCAAGTCTATATTCTCAATCGTTTCCAGTACTGATAACATATCCGCATCTCTAATGATTTTCCTTATTGATTCTTATTATTTTCCCAAGCGACTCGAGATAGGATTGTCAGACATCCTAACCCAGCCGCCGATTTCCGTGCTTTTGTATAAGGCATGCACCAGCCTAACAGTGGGTATCGAATCACTACCAGTGATTGGGGGATCGATCCTGCCCGCAGCAATCCTGTTGATGATTTCCTGGAGTAGGGGGCCGTGTGAAAGCCCATAACCCGTGGGTACATCTTGTGAATACATTTTGGGAATCATTTGGTCATCCGGCCTTTCCTCTACAAACCGCCACGTTTGAATTTCATTCAATGCGATTCCACCGATAACGGCAATTCCTTTTTCCCCAACGATTGAAATGCTGGCCTCAAAATCATCCGGCCTTGCGGCTGTTGTGGCTTCAATAACACCCAGTGCGCCGTTTTGGAACTTTACCGTGGCGACAGTTGTATCTTCTGCCTCTAAGATATTAAGCGCATTGTTCTGAAGTGAATTAACATCAGTAACAAGCCCGCACACCCATTGTAATGCATCGATATGGTGAATCGCCTGTTGATTGATTACACCTCCATCCATTTTCCATGTGCCGTGCCATCCGTCTTCATAGTAGTCTTGATATCTGCACCAACGGAGGCGAATTGTTGCCAATACCATTTTCCCGAAACGACCACCACTAAATTCATTTTTCAGAATCTGCATGGCTGGGTTTAACCTGTTCTGGAAAATGACTGCGTACATAAGATTTTTCTCCGACGCCAATTTTTCGCTTTCCATTATTTCATCAGGTATAAGGGCCGGCGGCTTTTCAACAATAACATGTTTTCCTGCTTGAAGGGCTTGTTGGGTGTGCAGATAATGATTTCCGGACTCAGTGGCTATTAATAGAACATCAAAATCGTTTCTCCTCATCATTTCATCGCTATCATAAAGCGGAAAGGCACCAAGCTGAGCAGCAACTTTTTCTGCACGCTCTTTTACTTTATCACATATTACTGTGACCTTAGCATCCTTCAATTCAGATTGAAAGACATCCTGATATCTATTCTGGACCACCCTGCCCGCCCCAAGTACCCCTATTCTTACCATCGCTATAATATCCTTCTTTCCTTGCCGTCTATTTGAAACCGGTCATGAAGCATGTGAACAAAACAATAACGATCCATAACTATTTGTCTCTGGATACAATATCCATAAAAAATCTCATATGATCCCGCAAGATATCTTTCCTCATATCACCATTATATACTACATCACAAACCAACTTGTTGACATCCTGATCAGTATACGGTTTATAGCTTGGGTTATTTTTTAAGGTTTGAATAGCATCCATTAATTCTTCTTGACTGTGCATAGCCCAACAGGCCTTATATTCATCAAATGCACATACCTCCCCAGGAGGTGAAAGAAACTTCAAAAATAGAAGGGGCTTTTTCTGCCAGAGAACTTCCAAGGCAATACTTGAAATGGACATTACAACCACGTCAGCCCATTGTATCAATCTAGCCGATGGATAGTTGGCTTCCCTTGTCTCATAATATGGATTTTTTTTCTCGATCCTCTCTTTAAATACTGCTTCGACGAAATCAAGATTTTTTATCGCCTTATAACATTCATGTTTGCTGTTCAATCCGATAATCGGCCTTTCAAAAAAAAGTATCTTCAGTTTGTCTTTTCCATTAGGCAAATCTAGGCAAGGAAAGGTTTTTGCCAATATTTGATTGTATATTTTCTCCCATTCATCACAATATCTTGCCGCACCTAAAATTTTGACACTCTCATCAGAATCTTTGTCGGTCTTGTAATACCGGACCTTATGAAAATTTGGAAATATCTTGTAGTCAACATCTGGCATGTCTGTTGCTTGCGTGAGTCCGGAAAGACGCATGGTGATTCCATGTGTCATGAAAACAATAGGGGTTCCTCTTTTTTTCGATGCATCAATAATCACTTTGTTTGATAAATGCAAGGCCCTTTTAAAATCCATAATTACGGCCGAAGGATTAAATATAGCCAGAAGATTTTCTGCCCAGCTCTTACCGAAAAGAAGTCGATGAAATTTATTGAATAGCCAAACACCTACTTTCGGATAAATCCTTCGGGCCGAAAGAAACACTCTGGAAAGAATGCGTCTCAGAAAGGATCGATCAAAGTGATAGGAATATCCTATGGGGATATTAAATTTTTTCCTCAAAAAGCTGAGTATAAAATCGTTTTGAAGATCGTAGTCCATATTCTGACATAAAATCGAAATAGGCGATTTATTACTTTTCGCTAATGTATAAATAACCGGGAAAAAATGGTCAAGGTCCGGAAAACGTCTGATAAAAAAGAGATACATATTGTTTAGCAAGAAATGGGGTTTAAAGATTTTGAATATTGCTTTGATATGGGTTCATTCAATCGAATCCGACCATTTTCAACATGATAAACGATATCAGCAGCATGAATAATCGCGGGCTGATGGGAGATAGCCAAGATGGCCATCTCACCTTTTAAATCCAGAATAGTTTTGCATATGGCATTCTCGGTCTCAGGGTCCAAAGCCGTGGTGACTTCATCTAATATCAGCAACTTGGGTTTTCTGACAAGGGCTCGCGCCAATGCAATACGCTGGCGTTGTCCTCCAGATATTTTGCCTCCTCGTTCACCTACTAAACTATCCCGTCCATGAGGTAAACCCAGTACAAAGCCCTGGGCATCTGCTTTTATCAAGGCATTCTCAATTTCCTCATTTGAAATGCTTTTATCACCCAGTGTGATGTTATCCTGTATGCTCTCATGGAATAAGAACATTTCTTGAGGAACATACCCTATCATACGGCGCCATTTGTGGAGATCAATCTCTTGCAAGGAGACCCCATCGATGCTTATTACCCCTTTTTCAGGTGTAAGAAGTCCCGCAATGAGGTCAACAATGGTTGTCTTTCCGGCCCCTGAAGGGCCAGTGATTACAGTGAGTTTACCAAAGGGAATTTTAAAAGAAACAACTCTTAGGATTTCTTTCTCTCCATAGGAAAAAGAAACTCGATCAAAATCAATACATCTTCTAAGATCAGGTGAAATTTTCCCTTTGAGAGTCTCTCCTGCTGAATTCACTTCGTTCAATGTGTTGCGGAACGACCAAAAAGCGCTTTCACTGATCGTCATGGCCTGGTATTGCTTTTGAACTTTACCCATAATAAAAACGGACCGTTGAAACAGAAACACCATGATCAGAAGACTGCTAATGGGCACATTCCAAAATTTCATGACAAGGTATAAGCCTAATGCCATAAACATGATCAATAATGGCTCTTGAAAAGTTTTAAGCATCTCAATACTCAGCACCTGTTTTTGCAAGGCATCTTTTAATCGGGTGGCTTCAATCTTTAAAAAGGGTCCGAGGTGATCCTCTCTGGCCATTGCCTTAATTGGTTTAATACCGTTCAGTAATTCAGTTAATCGCACGAGAAGTGACTGGAACGAATTTGTCTGTTGGAAACCGGCCCGACGTGACATTTTAATCAGTGGGATGAGAATGAAGATGATCAATAATCCGACAAAAAATGCGACCAAGGTTACTTGCCATGAAATAAATAACGCAATGGTAAGGTAAAAAAGGACTTGGATCGCTTCGGCAATAATACGACAAGCGAATCGATATCCTTCCGAGAGACGGATCGCTTCAGTACTTATCGCATTTGTGAACAGGCCGATCGGATGTTTGATAAAATGATCCCAACGTGCTTTTAAAATCGATTGAAGGAGTGCAAAGCGGAGGTCGGTGACGACATACGCTACGGTATAACCAACCTGCTTCATTGCCAATAGGGTAAATCCGTTTTTTAATAAAATCCCGAGGACTATCACAATAAGCAATGTGCCTAGGCTAGGCTGCAGGCCAAAATATGAAAAAACCTCATTTGTTAGTCGCCCCAGGTGGCTGTCGGCATGGTTGGCCCCTCCAAGTGTCAAATTTAGTAATGGCATGAGGGTCGCTACCCCTATACCTTCTGAAATTCCAGCTAATACTAAACAGATGAACATGACGGAGCTTCTCAAGGGATATGATTTCATAAATTCCCTTATCATTCTGAAGCTTCCGTTATTTTGATGCTGACTCATGATAGTGTTATTCCTTAAAATAATCAATCACACTTTGGATAATCGCCGTTAAATTCTTCGTGGGATTATAGCCGATAATCTCTCTTATTTTATC
>JAFGGA010000159.1 GCA_016930835.1 Deltaproteobacteria bacterium | reverse complement strand
TCCATCGCAGGAACCGCTTCTGATAATATAGCTGTATCGCAGGTGACATGGTTTAATTTGGTAGGAGGAGATGGAACGGCAACAGGAACAACCAGTTGGTCCATTGCTGTTGTAGCACTACTGCCAGGCACTAATATCATCACTGTACACGCTTCTGATGCGGCGGAGAATATCGCTAGTGCGATTATTACAGTGGATTATATCCCCAAGGATGTTCTGGCACCGGTTGTATCCATTACATCACCGACCGTTGGCGGGAGCTATCAAACGAGCGATGAATCCGTGATCCTATCCGGTATTGCATCCGATAATGTCGATGTAATCCAAGTGACATGGTCGAATGCATCGGGTGGTAACGGCCTCGCAAAAGGCACACAAAATTGGGCCACACCGGAAATCAGATTGTTGGAGGGCGAAAATATAATAAGTATTGGTGCCAAGGACTCAGCGGGAAATGAGGGCAAACAAACCTTCATCGTAACCTATCAACCCCAGAATGTAGATACGACACCTCCGCAAATAAAAATAACATCACCAAAAAGATTGGCCAATTTTTTTATCAATACCCCAACGGTTGATTTATCCGGAACGGCTAGTGATAATGTAGGCGTTACCAAGGTGACATGGGAGAACGCAAAAGGTGGGAGTGGTATGGCTACGGGAACGACAACGTGGTCCATCTATGGTCTGGCATTATCACCGGGCTGGAATCAAATTACCATAACGGCCACGGATGCCATGGGTAATATCGGCCAAACATTCGTAAATATAAATTATCAAACCAAAAAAGCGCCGAAAGCACCCAAAAGGATTTTCATCCGTTAAACATCTCGCGATCGATGATGACCTTGATTAAAAAAACCCCCGCAATGCATCGCGGGGGTTTTTTATTTCATCCTTGACAAAACATTCAAACTTTTTTCAATTTCCTGGTTTCACCCATACCGAGGTCAAAGGCCTTTAGGTTGGAGTCCAAATAGGCCTTTTTGGTTGAATTGGAGATAACCTCCTTGATACTATCGACCCTAATGGGGATGGTATCCGAGCCTATCAAAGCACCCAGCATAACCATATTGAGGGAAAGCGGGTTTCCCGCCTTTTCCGCTAATTCATTGCCATTCAGAGCGATCACATTATCCACTTTAGAACGGATCAGGTCCAAGATTTTATCCAGAGATGGATATGTCCCCTGTCCGATGGAGACCGTAAAAGGAGGAAATGGATGCGTATTGGTGATCACAACACTTTTTTTATTACATTTTTTTAGAGCCCTCAGCGTCTCCAATGGTTCAAATCCGATCAAGACATCAGCCTCACCATCGGAAACAATAGGGCTGGTCACGTTACCCAAGAGAACGGCACTTTCAACAATACCTCCTCGTTGAGCCATACCATGAATCTCACTCACCACGGATGGAATATTTATGAATAAAGCTGTTTCACCCAATAGCCTGGATGCCAGTAGGTTCCCCTGGCCACCGACTCCCACAAATACACATCTTCTGGTTTCCATTTTTTCTCTCCCTTTTATTCTTTTAACGGCACAATGGCATTTTCAGGACATATCTGAGCGCATATGGAGCAACCATTGCATTGATTCTTATCAATGAAAACACGCTCTTCCTTTAGATACATGGCCGGACAAGCAAGTTGATTAATGCATATGCGATGATTTTTGCATCGTTCGGGATTCACATGAAAAACTCTGGATTTCCCTTTTTGTCCAATGGCCTTCGCAAACAGAGGACATATCTCCTGAGAAATGATAACGGAAACCCCCTTAAAATTCACGGCTGCCTTAGCGGCTTCAATGGTCTTTTTTATCTGAAAGGGTTTAACGACATGGATATCCTTTACACCACATCCTCTAACCACATCTTCAATAGAGATACGGGTTCTTTCCACACCTAAAGGAGCTGTATCCACACCCGGATGGGGCTGATGCCCTGTCATGGCCGTGGTACCATTATCTAAAATGACCAATGTAAATTGGTGATTGTTATGCACGGCATTAATCAGGCCGGTGATCCCTGAATGAAAAAATGTCGAATCCCCGATAAATGATATGACTTTTTGATTCGTCGCGCGAGAAAACCCGCAGGAGGAACTGACCGATGATCCCATGCAGATTCCGAAATCAGCCATAGAGATAGGTGCTGATACCCCCAGTGTGTAACAACCGATATCAGTGGGATAGATGGTATCCGCGTCCGCGGCCTGCTTGACTGCATAATAAGTGGCACGGTGAGGGCATCCGGCGCAGAGATTCGGGGGCCTTGCAGGAAGCTCCGGAATACTTGAAAGATCCAATTTTAGGGCTCCTTCATACTCCACCTCGAAATATTCGGCTATGGCCGACCGCACCATTGCCGGATCATATTCATAAAGTCTTGATAAGCCGCCAACACCTTTACCCTTGATGGATATGGTTACGTTCATTTCTTGGGCCATCGCCTTGAGATCATGTTCAAGGATCGGTTCAAGCTCTTCAACCACTAAAACTTTGTCCACTTGTTGTAGAAATTTAGAGCAGATGGCATTGGGCATCGGCCATGAAAACCCCAAAGCAAAAATACTTACATCATCTGTCATCCCAAGATCCGACACGGCGTCCTTGACGTAATTCAGGCTTACACCATTGGCCACAATCCCCCACTTGCCGTTACCAATTATTCGATTCCAAGGGCCATTGTCGGCCATTTTTGTGGCTCGATCATACTTATCCAAAAGGACCTTATGAAGGTTCCGGGAAACCGCGGGGACGGTTACCAGATGAAATGGATCTTTTTTGAATATTGATTTCGTGATTCTAGGGCGTAATGACCCAAGTTCAACAGAACCCCTGACATGATTGAGTCTCGTGGTCGTCCTTAAAATGACGGGAAGTCTTAACTCCTCAGAAATATCAAATGCGGCGACCGTCATGTCTTTCATCTCTTGAGTGGTGGTCGGTTCCAACATGGGTAAACCCGACAGGCGTGCGTAATACCGATTATCCTGTTCGTTTTGGCTTGAAAACAAGGACGGATCATCCGCGCTGATAATTACCATACCCCCCTTGACCCCCGTATAGGCTAGGGTCATAAGCGCATCGGCCGCGGCGTTCACCCCAACGTGTTTCATTGTAACCATGGTCCTTAATCCCGAAACAGCCGCTCCCGCACCCACTTCCAGGGCTACTTTTTCATTGGTGGAGTACTCAAAATAAAGATCCGTCTCCCGGCTTATGCTGAAAAATTGTTCCGGTATTTCGGAAGATGGTGTTCCCGGATAGCAGGTCGCAAATGCCACACCAGCTTCCAATGCGCCCCTGGCGATGGCCTCATTCCCAAGAAGCAGCATCACTTTTCCCGGAGAGTCAGTTAGTAATTTGTGCATATCCAATCCTCATTATAAAATTTTATTATTAATTCCCTAGTGCCCCATTTCTCATCATCACAGTCAAGCATTCTTATGAAACTCATTCTCATCGTTGTCACGATAATCATAAAGCAAGGTACAAGGTTGAATCTTCAATCCATCGGATCAATCAATCTTAAAACTTTCAGCGACCCCGCTATATTTTTTTCTCAATTTGGGCTTTTCTATTTTACCCGTGGGATTCCTGGGAACATCATCAAAAAAAACCTTGCGAGGCCTTTTATATCGCGGTAGTGTTTGACAAAAAGAAAAAAACTCCTCTTCGCTCATCTTTTTGCCGGGCTTTACCTTAACGATGGCCGTTACGATTTCGCCCAATCGCTCATCCGGTATGCCTATTATAGCGGCATCTTGGATCTTGTTGTTTTCCATAAGAAAGTCTTCAATCTCTACCGGGAATATATTCTCGCCCCCGCTGATCACAACATCTTTTTTTCGATCAACCAGCCATATAAACCCATCCTCATCACGGCGAGCCATATCACCCGTCATGAGCCAACCGTCGACAATGGCTTTAGCCGTTGCCTCCGGGTTCTTATAATATTCCTTCATGATACATGGCCCCTTAACAGCCAACTCTCCTGGGTCGCCTGGTGGAACGAGATTCAAGCCCTCATCAACGATCTTGCACTCCCAATCAAATCCGGGTAAACCTATAGCGCCCACTTTATGAAGATTTTCAAAGCCGAGGTGAACGCACCCGGGCCCTGTCGCCTCACTGAGGCCATAAGTCGTATCATAGTCATGGCTAGGAAAGCGTTCTTTCCATCGTTTAATCAAACTTGGAGGAACCGGTTGGGCACCGATATGCATGAGACGCCATTGGTCAAGCTTATAATCCTGTAATTGTATGGTACCGTTTTCAATGGCGATCAGAATATCTTGAGCCCATGGTACAAGCAACCAGACGATGGTCGCTTGTTCTTCTGAAATGGCCTCGAAGATCCATTCAGGACGGATGCCTTTCAAGATAACCGCTTTGGCGCCTACAATAAAATTACCGAACCAATGCATCTTAGCTCCCGTATGGTAAAGGGGCGGAATGCATAAAAAATTATCAGCATGCATCTGCTTATGGGCATGGTTTTCTATGATACATGAAAACTCGAGATTCCTATGGGTCAGGAGGATAGGCTTTGGTGCCCCGGTCGTGCCGGAGGTAAAATAAAGTGCCGCTTCATCTGAAAAATCGATGGGGATTCCAGGGTCTTCACCATCAACGTTTTCAAGGATTGTGTCTAATGGTTCCGCATAGTCTGGTGTCTTTGACTCAGGCCCGACAAAAATAAGATGCTCTATGCTTTTCAAACGATCACGGATTGATCCGATGCGGTCGATAAACTCTTCACCGAAAAATACAATCTTGGCCTCCGCTATATCAACACAATATCGAATGTCTTCGGCCGAAAATCGGAAATTTAATGGAACGGCCCAAGCGCCGATCCTTAAGATGCCGAAATAGATGGGAAGCCATTCCAGGCTGTTCATCATGAGGTGGATGACCTTATCACCTTTTTGAATCCCCTTCGCTATCAATGCATTGGCGATTCGATTGGCTGTTTGATCAAATTCTTTCCATGTGATCACCCTTCTGCTCCCAATTTCCGGATCCCTTTCAATCAAGGCTGTCTCATGCCCATACATTCTGGAATTTCTGGCTAAAATTTCCGTTATGATCATTTTCAGCTCCTTTTCAGGATGTTGATATCCGGCTTACAAACAAACTGAGATCCACCCTTTACCAAAATGTTTCGATAGGTGTAGAATGAACATTCAATTTTTCATGACCATGAATATGTGCGTTTTTTGGGATTTCTATTCTATCGGAACTAAAAGTAAAAAGCCAATGTATTCAGAGTTAATCCCCAGAGTCTACCGATGTAGGAATAGCTTGAACAAGTGCTTTTGCTTGGGGGAGGAACGGGGATGAAGGATATTTCTCTATAAATTCCGATAAAAGGGTATCAGATTTCTCTGTTTCTTTGGCCAAACGATGGATTCGCGCCATATTAAATATAGCCTGGTCTTGAAAATAATCCTGGGGACTGGACGACACCTGTTCGAGGTGTTGAATGGCCATTCCCAGGTCACCTTTCTCTTCATAACAAGCGGCCACAGCCAAATGAGTCAGTGCATTATAGGGGTCATTGCCGGGCCACTTATCAAGAAACGTAAGATATTGCGAAACGGCCTCATCATGCTCCTTGTTAAGAAAATGGATATAGGCCGATTCCGCAAGGGCTAATTTGGATGCCTTTGAAAGCCCATATTTATCGATCACTTCATTGAATAATACTCCTGCTTTCTTAAGCTCTTCCTGGTTGGTTTCAGCGTCCATGCTTTTGACAACCGATTCATAAGCCACATGATAAGCCTCTTGACCCTTTTTGTTGACATATTTAAGGTAGGTGTTGATACCCAAATAGAGGAGAAAAAGACCCACGATAGCCATTCCCACATATTCAAACTGTCGTGAATGCTCTTTATAAAAGGCGATGGCCTTTCCAGAAAATGTCATAAATTCATCGGGTTTTTTAAGGAGTTCTTTACGGGATATCTTTTTCTTGGCCATTGGCGATTGATTCCTTTTTGAATGTATCACGAATCTCTAACAAAAAGCCTTATATCCCGTCAAGACAAAAAGATGGTTTGCCTTTTTTTGCGTTAACCTCTATTCATTCTGCGACATACCCAATAATTCGGTTAGAATATTGCGCAATCAGGCAACCTGGTCTATCATGAATGAAGCTTCCGCAAGATTGGATAAAATCTTGATCAGACCGCGGTGCTGAATGAATGATGATGCTTTCCCAGGAGACCGACTTTCAAATGATCAATAGTGATACATTTCTTGCCCTCCTCCATACCTTGCCGAAACCACTCATATATATCACACTTGGATTGAGTGCATTTATTGAAAATATCTTTCCGCCAATCCCAGGTGATACCGTCATGACCTTTGGGGCCTTCCTTGCGGCTATCGGACGCCTGGATCTTTTGGGTGTCTATGTCTCATCCACGCTGGGAAACCTGATTGGTTTCATGGCCTTGTTTTGGCTAGGGGGTTATGTGGGACGACGCTTTTTCATTGAAAAGGATTTCTGGTTCTTCAAAGCCGAAAATATCATCAGGGCGGAGCGTTGGTTTATAAGATATGGTTACTTTATTATCCTGATCAATCGATTCCTTCCCGGGGCGCGTTCCGTCATATCCATTGCCGGGGGCATATCCGGTCTGGGAACCAAAAAAGTAATGGCCCTATGTCTGGCAAGTTGTGCCGCATGGAACCTTATTTGGGTATTCATTGGGTATTCATTGGGTAATAAATGGTCCATCGTTGAGTCTGAGATTTCTTCTCTTTTGTCCCGGTATAGTCTCACGATTCTTGTTCTTTTTGGTGTGTCCAGCCTCTTTTTGATAATAATAAGATGCTTCCGGAATAAAAAAAGGAGCAAAATGGTATTCCGTCATTATTCTTGACACCCAGCAACCTCATCACTAGTATGAGCAGGGTGCCTTGGGCTCTTTTATGATATGGAGAGAGATATTGCATCTTAGAGGGTTTAACCTCATCGTATAGGTTCACCCTGGGGTGACCCATTTCATAAAAAAATCGCTCAACTCGAGTAC
Organism: Deltaproteobacteria bacterium; assembly: GCA_016930835.1. GTDB lineage: Bacteria > Desulfobacterota > DSM-4660 > Desulfatiglandales > HGW-15 > JAFGGA01. The sequence goes on along the minus strand of JAFGGA010000159.1, from coordinate 24,569 downwards.
GAATGATGCTTATTATACAGGAGAAATAGCATGTCAAACATCGTTGTCATCGGAACACAATGGGGAGATGAGGGAAAAGGGAAAGTCGTTGATCTCCTGACATCGGGAGCTGATCTTGTGGTCAGGTATCAAGGGGGAAATAACGCAGGTCATACACTGGTGGTCAATGGTGAGCAAACCATTTGCCATCTTATCCCTTCTGGGATCCTCCATAAAGATAAAATTTGTCTCATCGGAAACGGGGTGGTCCTTGACCCGCAAGTCCTTTTGGAAGAGATGGATAAACTCACTGGGAAAGGCATCCCTATTGATCCGACAAGACTATCCATCAGTGAAAGGATTCACCTCATTATGCCTTATCATAAGGCGATTGACAATGCGCGGGAATCCGCAAAAGGCAAAGACAAGATCGGCACAACAGGTCGTGGGATCGGGCCTTGTTATGAAGATAAGGCCGGTAGAAGAGGAATTCGGGGCATTGATCTCTTTGAACCGGAGATGTTAAAGCAAAAGATAGAAACCAATCTTAAAGAAATAAATTTCCTGCTGACGCAATTTTTCAATGCGGAACCTTTGGATTTTCAGGCCATATTTGAACATTATTGTGAAATGGCTGCAAAATTAAAACCCTATATAAGGGATGTCTCCGTGCAAATCGACCAGGCCATCAAACAAGGTAAAAACATCCTTTTTGAAGGCGCCCAAGGAACCCATCTGGATATAGATCATGGGACCTATCCGTTTGTGACATCATCCAATCCCATTGCGGGTGCCGTATGTGCTGGAGCCGGTGTGGGCCCTGACAAACTTCATCACATGGTGGGCATCGTGAAGGCTTATACCACAAGGGTCGGTGCCGGTCCTTTTCCGACCGAACTCCTGGATGACATCGGCGATTATCTCCAGGAAAAAGGAGCGGAATTCGGGGCTACGACTGGAAGGCGTCGTCGATGCGGTTGGTTGGATCTGGTCTTGGTGAAGGATGCCATACGCCTGAGCGGGTTGACCAGCCTGAGCATTACCAAACTGGATGTCCTCACGGGCCTTGAAACCATAAAGATGTGCACGGCCTATGACCTGAATGGAGAAAAAATCCATGCCAGACCTGCCAGCCTGAACCAACTTGCCCAATGTATGCCCGTTTATGAGGAAATGCCTGGTTGGAAAGAGGAAATTTCATCGGCAACAAACATGGAAGATCTCCCAAAAGAAGCCAGGGATTATCTGGCCCGTATTGAGCGGATTACCGAAGTGCCTCTCTCCATCGTATCCGTGGGTCCCATGCGGGATCAGACCATTCAATTGATAGATCCGTTTCTCTAACAATCCGGGTATTTCCGATGCCAATCTATGAAAAAGAATATGATGTAATCGTGGTTGGCGCCGGTCATGCGGGATGTGAGGCCGCTCTGGCCGCCGCACGCATGGGGCACCCCACCCTGCTGTTGACCATCAATCTCGATCATATAGCCGCCATGAGCTGCAACCCTGCTATCGGTGGACTCGCAAAAGGCCATCTGGTCAAAGAAATCGACGCCTTGGGGGGTGAAATGGCCAAGGTGGCGGATCAGACCGGCATCCAGTTTCGACGGCTCAATACCCGAAAAGGGGTGGCTGTACAGGGGTCACGCTCCCAGAACGACCGGGACTTGTATCGAAAACGGATGAAATCGGTTATTGAAGGGCAAACCGGTCTAGACGTCCGGCAGGCCATGGTCGACAGACTTCTGGTAAAAGACAACAGGATCTTCGGCGTAGAGACCCAAATCCATGAAACATTCCTTACCAAAACCGTGATCCTTACCGCCGGGACCTTTTTAAGGGGTCTTATCCACATAGGCCTGGATCACTTCCCCGCCGGCCGCATGGGTGATCCTGCTTCTACGCGACTCTCCGAGCAGTTAAAAGAACTGGGGTTTGAGATCGGAAGACTCAAAACCGGCACCACGCCGCGGTTAAACGGAAAAACCATTGATTATAGCGGCCTTATGGAACAACCGGGAGACGAAAATCCCAGGCCGTTTTCCTTTACCACCACCTCCATTTCCCTGCCGCAGGTGCCGTGTTATATCACTTATACCAATGAGAAAACGCACCATTGGATCCGGCAGGGACTGGATCGATCTCCCCTTTTCAGCGGTATTATTGAAGGCGTGGGAGCTCGATATTGTCCATCCATTGAGGACAAGGTTGTACGATTTGCTGAAAAAGAACGTCATCAGGTATTTCTGGAGCCTGAGGGTCTGGATACGACTGAAGTGTATCCCAATGGCCTGCCCACTAGCCTGCCCGTGGATATTCAGCTCAAGATGGTACGTTCCATCCAAGGGCTTGAAAAGGCTGAAATCCTTAGACCCGGCTATGCCATTGAATATGATTATATCGATCCCATTCAATTAAAACCCTCTTTGGAAACAAAACGCATAGAAGGTCTTTTTCATGCCGGACAGATCAACGGTACATCCGGATATGAGGAGGCCGGGGCTCAAGGATTATTGGCGGGGATCAATGCAGTCCTCAAGGTTCGAGGGGATGAGCCTTTAATACTGCCTCGATCCCAGGCCTATATCGGGGTCCTGATCGATGACCTGGTCACCAAGGGCACCAAGGAACCTTACCGCATGTTCACATCCAGAGCCGAATATCGCCTTCTTCTACGAGAAGATAACGCTGATTTCAGGCTTCGAGACCTTGGGCATGAACTGGGCCTGGTTTCGGATGAGGTATATCGACAATTTTGTAATAAAAAAGATAGGATCGAACGGCTTATGGAGAAGATCAACCTTTTCACCCTCAAGCCGGAGGCATGTGTATTGGAAAAACTCAAAGACATGGGGACCGCTCCCATTAAAAACCCAACCACCCTCGCGCAACTAATCAGAAGAAGTGAGATTTTTTTCGACCATCTCCCTACCTTTGACCCAACACTCAACAACACGGAAGCGGTCATTGCAGAAGAGGTGGAGACCCGCCTAAAATATGAGGGTTATATCCTGAGACAGGAGCAGCAGGTGGAACGGCTGAAAAAGATGGAAACACAACTACTCCCCGTCAATCTGGATTATGAGACCGTTTATGGGCTCACGAGAGAGGTTCGGGAAAAATTGGGAAACGTGAGGCCAATATCATTAGGGCAGGCATCCCGTATATCGGGTGTAACCCCGGCCGCCTTGATGGCTATACAGGTGCACCTGAAGAAGATTGCCGCCGTTGGCGCTGCATCGATTGGAAAGAGATAAGTCCGAAGTATTCTTCACACCATCTTACTTAAATGAAAAACAAAAAAATCCTTCAAAAAGCGATCTGTCTACTCCTTGCCATTTTGATTGTCTGGGCATCCGGCTTTGCAACAGCCGATGATAAACAAGAAATTATTTCCCTTGAAGAACTCAAGAAGCGATACCCCCATGCCCAATTCATTTCAGTCAGCCCGGAAGAGTTTCAGTTTGCGCAATCACGGTTAATAAACCGGTCCGTCATGATTGTGCAGACGGGGAAAAAAGGCGATGGGGCGATAAATGGTTATAATGATCCTTCGTATGCCATCACGACAGCAGAAAAAATCCTCAGGCAATATCCCCACACCTTTTTTCAGGGTGTAAGGCTCCCATCCTTTCAGGTCGGAAATACCTTCTTTGAAACCCATATGCTGGTCATCGCCTTACCTCAATCCTTTTTCATAGCTGAAAACGAGGACATCCCCACTTTGGATATGATGAAACAGAACTATCCCGGCACAATGTTTCATCTGTATCACATCAGGGCCCAAGAGGCATTATTGGTGCTTCAATCTCAAAAAAAGAATGCTATCGCTTTTATCGCCCAAATCTATAAAACTACGGAGACTCAAACCTCCACTGAGATCATCTATCCGCCTGCTCCGGAAGATGTTCAGCTCACCGGATCATGCGTCGCCGACCTGGCCGATAATGACATCGCCGTGGTGCTTTTCGTGGTGATCGGGGTCTTTATCGTGGCCGCGTTGATTGTGTACGCCGGGAAGTTTATCTATGACGTGACCGTCGGCAACGGGGTGTATGAATATTGGTGGGAGATCAGCCCGGGGTTCACGATTATCGAAAACGACACGAAATACGGCTTTAAGGAAAGCGGTTATCTCGCAGGGCTTAAGTTGGCGGCCGGTTTTACGGAGAGAAGCATCCAGTTTGGATTGACGGGTGAGGCTGGAGTCATTGATTTCAGCCTCTATTACGAAGACCATAAAGGCCTCCTGGAGCTTGAAGGCATTTATGGTATGGTCGGACCCGCCATTCGGTTTCTGTTCAACGATGACGATAATATCAAAAACGCATCCTATCTGTATTTGGAGTTGCTCGGCGGGACCTCAGAACATGAAGAGGCCGGATTACTGAGTGTCGCGCGCATGGGCCTCAACTGGCGCATTCAAGAACACCTGCGTTTTGGGATTCATGCCGGCTCGCTGTATTTTGATCTAAAAGAATCCGAGGGGATCATTGAGAACGAAGATAATTTTCGACTGATGGGCGGGCTGGAGTTCGGTTACCGGTTTTAATGGGCAAAAATCATCTATTTCCCTAATATCACATGATACAACTTTGCGGCAAGATCCTCATCCAGGGTCTTAAGTATATTGTATTCCTCAAATGCCTGGGTCAGCATGACAGCGCGATCGTATGTAAGACCCAGTTGATAATGGGCCTCGGCGTGTTTGGGGTTTAACCCGATAATCTGTTTATAAGCCTCAATAGCCATGGAATAGCTTTTCATCATGTTATAGGCCGCCCCCAGTCCCAAATGGGCATCTTCGTTTTTTGGATCGAGATGAATGGCCTTTTGATAGGCCTCAACCGCCTTTTTTTCTTTTTCCCTGCCTACATAGGCATCCCCCAGAAGAACCCATGCCTTTATATTGGAAGGCTCATTTTTTGTGGTCTTTTTTAAAACCTGTTCAGCCTGTTTGAATTCACCTGCCTGGATCAGCGCTTCAATGGAATCCAGGTTTTCATCAGCATAGGCCTTGATTGTCCAGGATGTAAAGAATGCGAAAGATACAAATACGATAACAATCCGATTCAAGTTATACTCCTTTTACTGTTTGATCCTTCGGTAGTAGGAATCTGAAAGATAGACCGCTGCTAAAGGATTGTGCCCCGTAACCCGGTCCTTGACCGCCAATACGGTGGTCGGGGCCTCGGCATATTTAAAAAATAGGGAGTCATGCCCCACACACAGACCCAATAAAACATTCAGCTCCGTTTGCTCATGATTTAACAAGAAGGCTTGGTAAATCGGGTTACACATGGCCTCATCCGTGCCCTGATAGATCTTTTCCTCATCCTTTAACCCGATTTTATCCTTAGAAGTCCTGCCTGCCTTACATAGGACCGAAACCACATCAAATCCATGGATCTTGAAGATCTCGGCGACCTTAGCCGCTTCCAGGGCCAGCCCAACACAAAATACGAGCCCCAAGCGCTTGTAACCCATTTTCTGAGCGAATTCACAGATCTCGATAATCCGTGTCTTGCTGGGCTGCATGACATACGGCCGTTCGTGTCGATTGGCATAGCACTCCGCCTCCTGTCTGGAGGCCTGGTAGGCAAACTCCCGGATTTCAGGATGCTCATATTCGGCATTGGCCTTGGCCAGGACCTCTTTATGGGTCAAAGTGGGGCATCCTTTAGAATGAAGCCCTTTTTCCGTCATACAAATGCGTTTATTGGTCTCCAAATCACATTCAGCACATCTAGGCCATTGTTTTTGTTTGCTTTTCGCCATATATACCACCTCTTCGTAAGAGATTTTATAATAAACAAATGCATATTATAATATTTTTACGCAAATTTTAAGGTATTTTTTCAAAATCAAGATAATCCATTTACACTATGTCATAAATGTTTATGAAGGTCGGATATCCCTTGAATTGACTTTCTATTTCGGATAGTTAATATTTTAAGATAGTCTCCAATTTGGTTGTTCGGTGATAAGAATTCATGACGGCGTTATATTTTGATTCAAAAAGAGAAATACTCAAAAAGGAGTTGACAATAGAATGAATTATGCACTTGAAGATGAAGGTATGCACTATGAAGGACAATGCATTCGCCCCCCCAGTGAGGCCTATAGTATTCTTTTGCAGGTCACACTGGGATGTTCACATAATAAGTGTACCTTTTGCGGCACATATAAAGACAAACGATTTACCATTAAGGATGACAATACCATCCTGAGCGATATTCTTTTTGCTGCAAAATATATGAAGCGGCAGGACAAGGTGTTTCTCATGGACGGGGATGCACTGATTATCCCCCAAAAGCGCCTGGTTTGGATCCTGGATCGAATCCGAGAGCACCTGCCGTGGGTTAAACGGGTCGGGGCCTATGCCAACACCAAGGGCATCAAGATGAAATCCCCGGAGGACCTGCGAGTATTAAGAGAAAAAGGATTGGGTATTCTCTTTCTGGGTGTGGAAACTGGAGATGACCAAACCCGCAAAAAGATCAATAAAGGGTCCACAGCCGCCCAGTGTATTGAGATGGGCAGAAAGGTCATTGATGCGGGAATCAAATTATCCGTGACCGTTCTTTTAGGGATCGCGGGCAAGGAGCGATCCATGGTACATGCCAAGGCCACGGGGGAGCTGCTTAGCGCTATGGACCCCAATTATATCGGAGCACTCACCGTTATGTTGATACCCGGCACACCTTTATGGGAAGAATACCAACGGGGAGAATTCGAACTGCCTGATGAGATGGGAATACTGAAAGAACTCAGGGAGATGATCTATCATACCCACCTGACCCAGGGGCTCTTCTTTTCCAATCACGCATCCAATTATCTCCCTGTCAAAGCGCGTCTCCCTAGAGGCAAACAGGAGGCCCTGGACCAGATCGACGCAGCCTTAAACGGCAGAATCCAACTCAGACAGGAATGGATGCGGGGTTTATGATGCCCATATTTTTTTATCAATACATTAACGTATCTTGAACGTCTGGATTACTGCATTCAACGAAATGATAAAAAGAGGCAACTGAACGTCATTCTCCGACCTGATTAGGGAATTTAGAGATATCGTTCCGAGACCGGGTTTGAAAGAGCCACGTGGTAATAATGCTGGAATAAACCATTATATTTTTCGCCATGACCAGAAATCAACATTTTTTGCTAACCATCCACATCCTTTTCCTGATAACATCACTAGCATATGCGGGAGAAAAATCGGCTGGATTGAATCCATTTACCTCCATCCATGAAATGCGGATGGGCGTACTGGCCCATGATGTGGATAACCTATGGAGCCGTTCACAAAAAGAAGACGGCGTGGATATCAACGCCGAGGTCATTCTGAATATCTTTTATCAATATATACTCAACGGCACCGCGCGGCCCAATCTGGGGATGACCATCAATACATCGGGTGATACGAGCAAGATCTACACCGGTATGGTGTGGGAACGTCCATTGCCCTATAATCTGTCCATCCATCTCGGCATCGGGCTGGCCGTCCATGACGGTGAGTTGGATACCAATGATCCCAACAAAAAATCCCTGGGTTCACATGTGCTCTTCCATATCCCCATTGAAGTGGGATACAAACTCGGCCCCCGCTATCGTGTCTACCTCTATTTTGATCATATGTCCAATGCCTATCTAGCCAGCCCAAATGAAGGTATGGATACATTGGGGATAAGGGTGGGGTATCGGTTTTAATGATCGATTTGAACAATCAGCTATTTGATATTTTAATCACGAAAGCACGAAATTGAAATTTATCGATTTTTCGATTTAACAGTTTGTTTTTCGTATCTTCATACTTTCGTGTTTTCGTGATAATCATGTTTTGAATGAGTGTGTCCCATGAAAGTAAAACAATTTCGATATTCTTATTACAGGCGACACCTTGTTTCAAGGAAAGGTGGGACGATGTTTCTCCGGCGATCTCAAGGGCTTTTTAAAATCCGTTAAAACTATTATGGATTTCCCGGAGCAAACCATTATTTATGCCGGGCATGACTATGTGGAGGAGTACATGGACTTTGTAAGACGGCTGGAGCCGGACAATCCATATATTGATGAGTTCTTAGCCAACTATGATCCCTCCCGCGTCCGCTCGACATTGGCCGATGAATACCGGATCAATCCTTTCTTACGATTCAACCAGAAAAAGATCATCTCTATTTTAAGAAGAAAGGGCCTTCCCGTTGAAACGGAATATGACCGTTGGGAATCCTTATCATCGATCAACTAATTTGGAGATGATCCAATTTTCTAGATACTGAGTCAAAATGTAATTTAGGTCTAATCCCGTTGTAAAAAAAAGCAGGGCCATTTTTTCCTGACCCTGCCTATCAGAAGAAAACCTAAGATTATCAGATCAGATGCTGTTTACGAGCTTGGCTCCGGGGTTATTTGTCGCAAGATTGATGCTTCTTGTGACCACATGATTTGTTGCATTCTTTTTGACAATGCCGGCAGGAGATAACCCTTATGTTATCGCTTGCCTGGATCAGCGCCTGCTGCCCATCGTGAGTGAACGTCCCCTTTACCGTTAGTTCAACGGCCTCTCCGGGAAGCACTCCAACCAGGTCCTTTCTGTCGAACGATGCAAGATACGCACGGCGTGTGCGTCTGACCTTCACCGCCGGTGCCCCCTCACAGGACAGATCGCCGATCTTCCATTCCCTGAAACTGTAACCTTCCGGCAAGGTGATCCTGGCGGTAAAAACCCCTTTGCTCTTGAGGTTCAGCGTTTCCGGTTCGATCCTGATCTGGATCGGTGGCACGCACATAAAGTTGGCCGTATCCTCAATGCTGCCCTCGCCGCTGTAACGGGCCACTTCGGGATAGGCACAGATCGGTCGGGTGCGGGCGTCGGGATAGTTTTCATCGACATCCGGACCTCGTTCGCCAATAAGGGCAGCGGGCTCTATATCGTTTTCAACCCAATCCACCAGCGCCTGAAACACGGTTTCGGTATTAGGCCAGCAACCCAACCCACCTCTGCTGTGGCCGCCGCCGGGAATCAGGTAGAGTTTATAAAAACTTTTAGTTCTTTCCACGCCCATGATTTTCATGACTTGTTCATAGAAATTGGATCCGGCGGCCAGTGGGGACACTAGCGCATCACCCCAGCCGTGTTGCTGAATGATTTTACCGCCCTTCGCATACAGGGGTTCGAATCCACCCATATTCGGAACAGGCTTGTCACTCATGGTGATGGCATCCAGCACATCGTGCACATTGAACGTCTCGCAGATGCCGTCGTCGTAGCACTGTTCACAGGTGGTTTCCTGCACCGCAAGGGGGCCGATGTCCCAGTCGAAGGAGATCATGTCAAAATAAGGGCCTTCGGGAGGATCCATAGCGATGTTGGCGAACATGCAGGGTGCCCGGCCATCTGAAATGCCATTGCCAAAATTGGCTCTTCCACCAGCGACATACTCTGAGCCGACCGGCGTGCCCACATACCATGGATTGCCGTTACTGTCGTGTGGACCATCGTAAATTTCTTTCAGGGCCTGCCGCTGGGCGAGGGTAAAACACTCGGTCGAGGTGGTCCCTGTGCCGTCGGCCTCCTGTTCAGCGGTGCATGCCGGCAGATCGATCAGGGCGTCGAACTCGCAGGCGCGGGGATCGTCGATCAGACCGTCCACCAGGCCGTCAACACCGTCACATTTATCATAGACGGTTTTGTAATGCAGCGCGGCCTTGTATTTGCTGTACACCGTGTCCCTGCCACCGGCCGACTGGGCCAGATCCAACCCTTTTACGGTATTCCACATGCCGCGTAACGTACCCACCATCATGCCGCCAAAGGAACTGTTGATCCAGAAACCATCATAGATGTCATAGAACAGCTGAGCACTGATCTGGCCCTCTTTGCCACCGTTTGATTGGCCGTAATAATAAGTGTACAACGGATCGCTGCCGTAGTAGTGCCTGATGATCTTCTGGGCGACGAGGGGGGTCTCCCGAAGGTGTCGGATGCCGTAATCAAAAACCTTCTGGCAGGCATAGGGGTTGCCCTCGCCTATGGGATTTGCATCCCCGTACCAGCCACCGTCACCTGTGGGATATTGATCCAACTCATCGTGGTAGTAGTCGCTGAAAAATGGTTCTTTCAGGCCGAAGGATGCACATTCACTGGGCCAATTTCTCTCCATGTAGCCCCCGTTGGCCAGGGAAATCGCATACTTTCTGCCGTCGGGGCTGGTCATGGGGGCCTGGGGATTACCGAGAGGTCTTCCATCCCAGCCACCGCCACCATTGTTAATGTACCTTTCATTCCAGTCTGTCGGCAGAATGACTTTAAACTGGGTCTCCGGCCAGATCCATCCTGTTACTTCACAGGATCCATCAGTTTCGTCCCAGGTCGCCTCGACATTCGTAACGGGCTTGCCGAACGCCTCATCGGTGAGATTGTTCTCGATGTAGGCCTTCAGGGCCTCGCAACTTTCCTGATTAGGTTCACTGTAAGCCGCCCCCGCACTCAAAAATACGAGACACACAAAAGGGGCCAAAACGGTCAGTGCGTGTTTTCTAATATTCATATCTATTCCTTCCCTTGTTAAAGTTTTCCATCCTGAATATCTCCCATTGCTGAGACAACCCTAACCACCTAACTGTATACCCCACCTCCTTTCGCAAGGTTGATCTATTTACGCTCTCAAAAAAAGCCAATTCAATGCGTTCTATAAATTCGGTACCGTAACCGAAATTGACGAAGTTTCCGGCCAATAGTTCTCTGAATCAATTTTATGACACACCAAACAAGGAGTATTGATTGCCGATGAACTGCCGGTTTAACGCACAGAGATCTAGTCCGATCGATCGCCTAAGTTGCCGGCACATCGCTTTTATCTTCTCCGCGTGCAAAGGCTATTACCGCATCGGGTGCTATTCCCAACTCAACCCAATCAGGCACCAATCTTTGTCGTTGGTTTTCCAGGCCTTTGAAACCGATTTTTCCTGGACGTCCGTAATATTCACGAATTCCTTTTTACCTACCGTTGATTACTTCAATAACATGATTTGTAACATCCACTGTTGATGCTTCACCCCCGAGGTCTTTGGTGAATATGCCCTTGGCTGTTGTAGTTTCTATAGCGCCCATTAATGCTTCGGCAGCCTGTTTTTCCCCGAGGAAATCCAACATCATCTGGACAGACCATAGGGTGGCGATGGGGTTGGCGATGCCCTTTCCGGCAATATCAGGGGCTGAACCGTGGACCGGCTCAAACAGTGACGGGTATTTGCGTTCAGGGTTCAGATTTGCCGATGGGGCGACGCCGATACTGCCTGCCACTGCAGGTCCCAGGTCGGAAAGGATGTCACCGAAAAGATTGCTGCCTACGACCACGTCAAACCAATCGGGGTGCGTAACGAAATGCGCCGTGAGAATGTCGATATGGTACTGGTCGGTGCGAATGTTTTTAAATTCTTTTGCGATCGTCTGGAATCTCTCATCCCAGAAGGGCATGACATATCGAATGCCGTTTGATTTTGTGGCTGAGGTCAGGTGTTTGGACTCACGTTGTTGGGCTAATTCAAACGCGAATCGTATAATACGGTCCACCCCTTTTTTGGAAAAAAGGGTTTCCTGAATGACTACCTCCCTCTCCGTGCCGGAAAAAAGCCTGCCTCCGATCTCGGAATATTCACCCTCCGTATTTTCTCGAACGATCACAAAATCGATATCTCCATTCCTTCGATTGGCCAATGGACTATGAATCCCGGGCAGAAGTCGAACCGGGCGAACATTCGCATACAGGTCAAAAGATCGACGAATCGGTAATAGAAGGCCCCAAAGAGACACATGATCCGGAACGTCGGGAGCCCCTACGGCGCCCAAAAGAATGGCGTTAAATGATTTGAGTCGGTCCAGTGCATCAGGCGGCATCATGATGCCATGCTCGATATAGTATTGGCAGGAATATGGGAATGACGTAAAAGAAACATTGAAACCATATTTTACCGCCAAGGCTTCCAACGTTCGAATCCCTTCCGGTACGACCTCTCTGCCGATACCGTCGCCGGGAATAACGGCTATTTTGTATGCCATGGCAACCTCCTGGTGAGATCGCTGCGTTTGTTCCAATGCCTTTTTTCGATACTTCGGGACAATACCACGTTTTATTTTAAAACCCATAGTACGTGCGCGATAGACTCGTCCAATCATACATAGGTTCTTCCTCCAATTTTCCTATTTTCATGACCGAAAAGCGAATGCTTCTCTTCATCCCGCCCGGGACCCTTTTGTCTTGCGCCCGCCCGCTTGGCGTAGCTCTCATAATCGCCAAGCGTCTGTGTCCAAGGCGAACCGAAAACGTATCCTTTATCAATAGAATGGTAGGCTTTACAACCATTTTGTTTTTTTAAGCTTCAAAAGATTTTCGCCATTTCAATGAAGTAATCAATTGAAGACCTCCACCTTGCCCTGAGCCGAAATTCCTCACCCCCTTCTCCGGACTACGGAATCTTTGAGAGGGGAAGAGGTTAAGGGCGATGTTGTTGACTTAAGAAAAGATAACTTTTGGTAAATTATAAAACCTGGACATTGAACATTGAACGTCCAACATCGAACATCGAATTATAGGGCACCGTCGGCGGATAATCCTAACAAATATCCTTTTTTCTGTGGTCTAAACAGCAGAAATGATAACTCAGGAGCGAAGTGACTACCTCATTCGACGTTGAACGTTGGACGTTCGATGTTGGACGTTCATCTTTGATTCAAGCTAGATGTTGCTTTTTTCAATAAATCCCTTAAGTCAACAGCATTGGAGGTTAAGGGAGGGGGTGTCATTCCAAGCACTTGCACCCCCATCCCACACCCTCTCAAGGGGGGAGGGATATATCGGACAACCCCTTGAGGAGGATTACCACCCATACTTGTTAAACAAAAAAGACACCGAGAAAAATAGTAAAACTATTCCACGTTCTCTAACCGTAAAGAAGATTCGGCAAAAACAGACTCAGCGACGGGAAATAGGTCACAAGCAACAACACCCCCACGACTACAAGAATCCATGGTGCAGCCGATCGCATGACTTGGTAAAGCGGCATTCCGGAAACGCCGCTTGCCACATAGAGATCGATACCGATGGGCGGTGTTATAAGCCCCATCTCCATATTAACCACCACGACTATTCCAAGATGGATCGGGTCGATGCCCAGTTGCACAGCAGCCGGAAAAAGTACCGGTACAAAGATCATAACGATTGCGTATGCATCGAGAAAGTCACCAGCGAAAAAGAGTGCAATGTTGATGACCAATAGAAACAGCCATGGTGAAAAATTGTGTCCCACGATCCACTCGGCAATGAGAAACGGGATCTGTTCACTGGTAAGGATAAATCCGAAAAGTATCGCGTTGGCGATGATCATGAGCAACATGGCAATATTGCCGCTGGATCGGTAGAGTATCTGAGGAATATCCTTCAATTTGATTTCCCTGTAGACGAAGATTCCCACAAAAAGCGCATAGGCCGCGGCCACAGCTGCAGCCTCTGTGGGGGTAAACATGGCGCCTCCATCATAATGAAATGAGCCGATAGTAAATTCGGGAAGTCCGTAAATGCCGCCGATAACTAATACCGGTAGACACAGGCTCCAGAAGGCTTCCCGAAATGCCATCCATTTTTCTTTCCACGTCGTCTTTGGGCCGCTTCGCATATTTTTACGGCGGGCAATCACATAGGAGACCACCATGAGAGTCACTCCTAGGATAATACCCGGAACAATGCCTGCGATAAAAAGCTTTCCAATGGATTGCTCGGTGACGAATCCGTAGGCGATCAATGTACCGCTGGGAGGTATTAAGATTCCCAGACAACCGCTTGTGGCTGCGACCCCTACGGAATATCTTTTGTTGTAACCGGCCTTCCACATGGCCGGGATCATAATACCGCCGATGGCGGCCACGGTAGCGGCACTGGAGCCGGAGATAGCGGAAAAAAACATGCAGGATAAAACAGTACCCAAGGCAAGACCGCCTGGAACATGGCCCACTAGTGAGTTGGCGAACTTGATAAGCCGTCTTGCGATGCCAGCATTCTCCATAATTATACCAGCCAGCACAAAAAAAGGGACCGCAATAAGTGTATAGTGGGTCAGATTTGCAAATAAGCGTTGGGTGACTATTTCAATCGGGATGTCGGAGAAGAGGAAAAATGAGATCGTAACCGACATGCAGAGGCCAAAGGCGATTGGGATCCCCATAACCAGAAAGATGGCCAGCAATATGAATAATGTTATAATCATTCGATTTCCTCCTGAGGGTTCAGCGGCCCTATCCCGCTTTTCTGAAGTAACCAAACATTTTCTTGAAATTTTCGACAAAGTGCTGGAGATATCGGATCAGCATGGTCAGCCCTGCCAGCGGTACGCAGAGAAAGAGGATCCATTCGGGGATCTGTGTGGCCACATTGATACCCTCGCTATGATACAGAAATAGCGTCCATTTTGCTCCGAAGATCATGATAAAAAGCATTAACGCTACACAGAGAAGGTCGGCCAGCACAATGACCGGAAGTCGGAAGGCGGGTGGCAGCTGGTCCCGCACCACTTCCAATTCAATGTGGCTTTTTTCCCGGATTGCGATACCAGCGCCAAAAAAAGCCGCCCAAACCATAAGTACAATGACCATTTCCGAACCCCACGTAAGACCTCTGCCGAAAAAATAGCGGAGAACGACCAGAAGGAAGGCCAGCAGTGCCGAGGCCAAAATGAACCAGCCCACCAGCAGTTTTTCAAAGAAATCAAGTATCTTCAACATAACCATCGCCTCTCATGTCATACCAGGTCGACCGAATCTGCTGGCTGAAGAAGATTTTTAGCAAAAAATGGAGGAAGGGTGAAAATCCGGGACCTTCCTCCACACTCTGAATCAGTGCCTGTAATAGCGTTTAATCATCACAATTTTCCAATGGCATCCATGATGTCTTTGCCGACAATCGGTTCATACATTTTGATGACCGGTTGGGACTGCTTTTTCCAGCGATTCAGTTCATCGGTCGGAAGAGAGTAGATCTCCATTCCGGCTTTGCGGCCTTCAGCCATGAACTCTGCATCCTTTTGATCCACAATTTTCCAGTTCCATTCCTGAACCTCTGCTAGGATCTTATTGAGTTCAGTTCGAATATCAGCGGGCAAACCATCATAAAATTTTTTATTCATGCAGACCAGGTAGCCGGTATAGGTATAGTTGCACTGAGTGGCGTACTTTGCCACTTCCCAGTGTTTGGAACTTCCAAATGAATTCCAGTGCTGATCTTCGCCGTCGATAATGCCCATTTGAAGAGCTTGATATACTTCGCTCATAGGCATCACAATGCTATTTGCCGCCATTACTTTATAAAACTCCTCAAAGGCCTTGCTGGCCTGGATTCTGAATTTTAAACCTTTGAAATCCTCCATTTTTTCGATGGGACATTTGGCGTTGAAAAACTGACGGAAGCCGGTTCCCCACAATCCCACCTGCTTTAGCCCTTTCTTTTCGAAGTCTGCAAACAATTTGCCTCCGATGTCTGGAGATTGCAAGGCGGCAAGCATTTGATCGCCGGTGGAAAACATGAAGGGTAGGTCAAAGACCTGGAGTTTGGGAAATTCCCCTGTGTACTTTGAAGTTGTCGGAGCAACCATTTGGATGGCATTCACCTCGCATGCTTGAATGGCCTTTACGGCGTCGCTATAAAGCTGGCCGGAGTGGAAATGCTGGACCTTGACTTTGCCTTTGAGTCTTTCATCTACAAGTTTCTTAAAGTATTCACCTGTCAGTCCTTTGATTCCCTTTATTGAAGTAGTATGAGCTAATTTAATGACGATTTCCTTAGCTCCGGCGGTTCCAGCTAAAACCATGGTGAACATAAAACATCCAATGATAAACAACATCATTATCGATTTTTTCATAACCAGCACCTCCTTTGTTTTTGTTGATGGGATTTTTGAAAATGGAAAGAGCGCCTGCAAAAAAACGGTGTATGTGTATGTGTGTTATCACCCCCTCTGTATCAATTTTCGCAAAAGTTAAAAGTTGTTTACAATCTTATCATTCGACCCGGAACTGTTTAATAATCTCTTCAGGGATCTCCAACCCTAACCCCGGTTTTTGCGGCGGCAGCATCTGGCCGTCCTTGATCAGCATCGGCTCCGCAAAGGCACCCGCCACCCAAGGCATATACTCAATGGGGCCCGATCTCATCACGCCGCAGGCGACCTGAATGGTGCTTTCCATCATATGATGCGGTGCAACCGGCAACTGGGCCACATCAGCGAGCATCACTATTTTGACCATTTCAGTGATGCCGCCGACCCTGATAATATCCGGTTGCAGGATATCGACCGCGTCTTCACGCAGATACGTATGGAATTCAAAACGAGACCCCAGGGTTTCTCCCATGGCAATGGGAATATCCAGGGCTGCTCTGAGTTTGGCATGACCGGGAATGTCCTCACACAACAATGGTTCTTCAAACCATGCCACACCGAGCTGTTCAAGCTCGCGGCCTATCCACATGGCCGTCGGAAGATCCCATTTTTGGTTGGCGTCGACGGCGATCCAGACATCATCGCCAAGTTCCTTACGAACTTCGCTTACCCGTCTGATGTCTTCCTTCGGGTCTTCATGGCCGATCTTCATTTTAACGCCCATCATCTCCTGCGCAAGATAACTCTCAAAAGCCGCCAGCATCTCAGGCACGCTCATATACAGCCAGCCGCCGTCGGAGCCATAGACCGGCGCGCTTTCTCGAAAGCCGCCCAGCAGCTTATATACGGGGAGGCCTGCGATTTTGCCCTTGATATCCCAGAGGGCCAGATCGACGGCCGCCATGGCTTGTGTAACCAGCCCACGACGGCCTACCGTCTGAAGTCGCCTGTGCAGCTTCTCCCAAATCCGCTCGTGATCAAGTGCATCCTCATCGACCAGCAGAGGTGCGAAATCATCCTGGAGGACGCAGAGGGTGGCGGTTGCACCGCCCAGCAGACTCCAGGCATACCCGAGACCCCGGGTACCGTCTTCGGTGGTGATAAATACAAGCGGCATGTTGATATGACCCACCGGACCGCCTTTTTTTCCGCTGGACGACCCCGACTGCATCGGTCGCGGCAGCGGCATCCGCAACAGTTCAGCTTTAACTTCGGTGATTCGCATGATATATCTCCTTTGTTTTTATTTTCTTTTTTCCTGCTTCCCAACTTCCACGTGTTCAAATTTAACGGCTCGTTTTCATTTTACTTGAACCCCTCGACCCCTCGTATCCTTTGATCCCTGTCTAACCGCTTCCGTATTCTTTTTTAATCAAGGGCGCAATCCCACCGCTTTCAATAATTTTGATGGCATACTCGGAAAGGGGCTCAGTCTGAAACATCCGGCCTGTGCGCGCGTTGACACCCTGTCCGGAAGCAAAATCGACTGTAAGTACATCCCCGCCGGTAACTTGTTGGCTGATATCCGGACAAATCAAAACAGGCAGGCCCAGGTTGATCGCATTGCGATAAAAAATACGTGCGAAAGACTCGGCCAGAATCGCGCCGACCTGTTTGACTTTAAGCGCATATGGTGCCTGCTCTCTACTGGATCCGCAGCCGAAGTTTCTGCCGGCGACAATGATATCGCCCGCCTTGAATTTTTGAACGAACTCCGGATCTGCACTTTCCATGACATGCTGCCCGACATCTTCGGCATCGGTCAGCTCCAGATAGCGCCCCGGATAAATCTGGTCGGTATCCAGGTTATGGCCGAATACAAACGCACGGCCCTTGACGGTTTCTTTCATACACCACTCCTCAATTCATTTCCAGATAGCCTGCCGGGTTGACGATTTTCCCCTCCAGGGCGGACGCGGCTACCGCCGCCGGTGATGCCAAGTATATTTTTGCCCCGCTGTGGCCCATCCGGCCAGGAAAATTCCGGTTGGTTGAAGAAATGCAAACCTCCCCGGAGGCCAGGATCCCGCCATGGGTTCCCAGACAGGCTGCACAACCCGGGGTAACCAACGTCGCGCCGGCCCGGACCAGCGTGTCGATATACCCTAGCTTCAGGCTTTCCAGATATACGTTTCTGGATGCCGGCACAACCACGAAACGGGTTTGGGCATGCACCTTTTTCCCTTCCAATATCCGAGCGGCAACTCCCAAATCTTCCGTTCGCCCTCCTGTGCAGCTTCCGAGGTAAGCCTGATCCAACGACAGCCCTTCAAATCGGCTGATCGGCGCAACATTGTCAACACTATGTGGAGCGGACAACTGAGGCTCGATCTGCGATACATCATAGGAAAGTTCGGCACTGTAGTGATAGTTCGGATCGCTTTCGAACACCTGGTAATCCCTGTTCACTTTTTGCCGCAAAAATTCAAAAGTCGTTTCATCCGGCTGGATATAGCTCGCTTTTGCGCCCATTTCGGTGGTCATATTGCATAGAACCATCCTCTCGGACACTGATAAACCTTTCAGGACAGGCCCGCAGAATTCCACTACCTTGTAAATGGCATAATCGGCGCCTAAGTTACCGATTATGAAAAGAATGATATCCTTGGCATAGACACCCCTGGGGATCGTACCGCTCAGTTCGATCCGGACCACTTCCGGCACCCGAAACCACAACTTCCCGGTCCGCATGATCACCGCTAAGTCCGTTGCACCCACGCCTGTACCGAAAGCGCCGAAAGCGCCGTGGGTAGTGGTATGTGAGTCGGTCGCCACGAGGACCATCCCGGGATAGACCAGTCCTTCGTCCACCATTACCTGATGGCATACACCACTGCCGATATCAAACAACAGTTTAATCCCCTGATCAAGGCAGAATTGACGCATCTGCTTTTGGTTCTCGGCCTGCTGAATGGTCGCGGCCGGTGCATAATGATCTAAGATAAAGGTAATCCGGTCGGGATCGTAGACCTGCTTTCCTCCCATGTCATAAAACGAGCGAATGGTTTGAAGATAAAGATCATTGACTTCAGCGAGATCGACCCGACATTCGACAATCTCTCCGACGGAAACCGTCGGCTTACCGGCCGCCCGAGCCAGAATTTTTTCTACCGCATGCTGATTTTGATTCACCATTTGAAGACCTTTATTTAGTGAAAAAGTCAATTCGAGACAGAAAAATAACGAAGATGATCCACATACAAGTAAATTCGGTTATCATTTTTTTCATAACTGGATTCCTATATTTCATTGTCTAGGTTTGATCGTTTGCCAGTTATACCGAGGGGTGATAAATCGTCGGAAGCTTAAGTCTGATGTCGTGATATTATTTATAAAGCAAAAAATATACCACCTTTACCATCATAAATTAAGTTATTGATTTTATTGAGTAATCCATTAAACAAAAACAAATATAACTAAAATTATGTTTCATAAATTAACATTTTGTTTCAATATTAAACATTTTCCTTTACAATGATATGGATATTAGATATTTAGAATTGAAACGAGATTTGAGACAAAACTATATTGGAGTCTGTGATGGAATCTATTTTAATCATCGCGCCCCACAGCAAGCTTGCTGAAACCGCAAAAGTCGTTGCTCGAAAACATAGCGACGTTGCGGTAAAACTCGGCCTTTTGGAACAATCGATCGATATTGCACAGAAGGCCGAAGCCAAAGGGGTCGACGTGCTGATTTCAAGAGGCGGTACAGCGCAACTGCTTGATCGAGAGATCAAATCGACACCGACCGTGGAACTGCCTGTATCCCCCTATGACCTTTTAAAAGCGATCCATCGGGCCAAGACCTACGGCAACCATATCACTGTCATCGGATTCGACTCAATTATTCAAGGCGTCGAACAGCTGGCTTCCATTCTGGATGTAAACATCACGGCACACCATATCGAGAATGAACTGGAAGGTAAGGTGTATATTAAGCGGGCCTTGGAAAATGGCCAAAAAATCGATGTATTGCTGGGCGGCGCTGTAGCCGAGAATCTGGCGAAAGAACTCGGTATCCCAACCGTCCTTCTGGAAACCGGTGAACCAGCTATCGAAAAAAGTATCAGGGAAGCACACCGGATCATCGAATTACGTAATCAGGAAAGACAGAAGGCCAAAGAATTTCAAGCCATCCTGCATTATATCAACCAAGGGGTCATTGCCGTAAATCGACAGAGTGAAATTACAATTTTTAATCCTGCCGCTAATAAAATCACCGGTATTCGTCAACCCAATATTCTGGGTAAACGTATCGATCAAATTTTCCCTGACAGCCGTATCCCAAAAGTCATGGAGAAAAACACCACCGAGTTGGGCCAGCTGGCTAAGATTGGTGCAACCATGACCCTTGCCAACCGGATCCCCATTGTTGTTAAGGGGCAAACCGTCGGTGCCGTTGAAACGTTTGAAGATGTGACCATCATCCAGGAATATGAACAAAAAATCCGCTTTAACCTGTTAAAAAAGGGTCACATTGCAAAATATACTCTTGCGGATATCATCGGCGAGAGTCGGGCTCTGAAACAATCCAAAATGTTGGCAAGAAAATACGCTGCCGTGGAAAGTACGGTGTTGATTGCAGGTGAAAGCGGAACCGGCAAAGAAATGTTCGCCCAGAGTATTCATAACCTTAGCGGACGGAAAAATGATCCTTTTGTAGCAATCAATTGCGCCACCATTCCCGAAAGCCTATTGGAAAGTGAACTCTTTGGATATGAAGAAGGTGCTTTTACAGGGGCCCGTAAAAAAGGCAAAGCAGGTCTTTTTACCGTTGCCCATAAGGGAACAATCTTCCTGGATGAAATCACGGAAATGCCGACCAGACTACAGGCGCGCCTACTTCGTGTCATCCAGGAAAAAGAAGTCATCCCGCTGGGTTCTGAAAAAATCATCCCAATTGATATTCGCGTTATCGCCGCTACCAACAAAGACTTGACGGAGGAGGTAAAAAATGGAAATTTCAGAAGAGATCTTTATTTTAGGCTGAGTATTTTAAATCTGAAAATCCCTCCTTTGATTGCGAGAAACGGCGATTTTCCAATGCTTGCCGAACATTTCATTAAAATCTATAACAAGAAGCTGGGGAAGAACCTTACGCTTAATAAAAAGGCCATATTGCTTTTGGAAAATTACGCTTGGCCCGGTAATATCCGAGAGCTCGAAAACGTTATCGAACGTTTGTGCGTCATCAGCGAGACAAAGATTCGTGAACAAGACGTTCGGGGAATCATTGATGAACTGATAATGCACGAAGGAAACAGCGATTCTTCGATTGGGAAAATTACGCAAGCGCACGTATTGAAAACCCTTGCATCCTGCAATGGTAACCGTAGCTTGACGGCAAGACAGCTTGGGATCAGCCGCAGCAGCCTGTGGAGAAGATTAAGAGAGCCTGGAGTTTAAGCTGACTGCTATAACAGACAAATCCCCGGGCACTCCATACAACAGCAGCTGTCTATAGAAACGCATCAATTCCATAAGACGTGCTGATACCAACAACAGCCGAACCGTCTGCTGGAACACCATAAGCATGGCTGTAAAAGTTAACACCAGGCTAATAACGAAATTGATAGACGATTGCCCGGAAAGATACACCGTACCATTGCTAATCACCGCCGACGAGTAATGGCCTGGATGATTTTCAGGACCTTTGCATGAAATAATTTCCAAATTTTCCCCACTAAATTATTAATACATATATTCATGCAATATATTTGAAGAAACCCTATACCTTTTAAAGGATTAAAGTCCAAGGTAAAAAGCACTTTGAGAAATATCAATAAGAATGGGCTTAAGACCATAACTCTTCACATTCTCAACACCGGCAGAGGTTGTAAGGAAGTTTCCTCCCCGGCCGTAGACATATCCATTGTACATCACAGGCTTGCCGCCTACAATAGTCATGTAGGCCTGTTGTCTATCGTAATCTACAACGGTTATATCGGCCTCGGCACCCTCACCAAGATGACCCCTGTTAGTAAGGCCAAGAATACGTCCCGGATTGATACTTGCCTTAAGGACAAACTCCGCCATTGTAAGAGCCTGCATCTTTACCAGAGAAAGCCCCATTGAAATAATCACATTTCGAGGGATAGATCCGCCGTCGGTGCTAATTGCATCCGTTACGAAGCTGCCATCCGGACGTTTGGCAGTTGCTAACCAGTACCTCGGCTGAGCAGGGTTCACGGGAAAACTGACCATAGCATCAGTATTCATAGATTTCCAAAAAGCACCTGCCTCCGGCCCGGTGCTTAGGACCATTCCCCCACCAGATCGTTTATTAATATAAGCCCATCCCTCTAAAATAGCATTCTCAAGACCTCGCTCTGTCGGCTCATAACCTCCCATTAGCAAACAGTTGCGTGCAATCCTCGATACAGGCACCCCATTTTCGCAAAAGCCCATAGTACCGTTCATTGGCGAAAGATAGGATTCAGAACGCAGATTAGGGTGAGCGATCAATGTGTTGATTGCCTCCTGCGTCTCCGTCATGTAAGGACGTACAAGCCCCCTGCAATAGCTGTTGATGTGGGCTATATGCAGACAGTTATTGCCAGCTAATTCCGCCGCCTCTAAGAAACCATCTATCTCCGAACCGTTTTTTGTGGTACCGGCATGATAGGCTATATACGCTTTATTGTCGTTGACTACTTGAATAGCCCGGGCAGTAGCGTCAGGGGTAAGAGGATGGTAGCCACCCATGATTTTTAACCCCAGGGATCCTTTTTTCATGGTTTTGTCCAGGGCATTTTGAATCTGGGCATTTGTAGGATCATGATCTTGAATATTGTAATTCGCTACTAACCGATCAATGGTAGCCACATTGATGCCTGCGCCTTCATCGCGCGATCCCTCTATAATCCGATCCACAGGACCTGCCATATCTAAGGCAGTTGTAACACCAGCCATTGCCAGCATCTTATAACCGAAATCTCCGTCCATGTGGGCGTGCATGTCCACTACCCCGGGCATCACATAGCGTCCTGAAACGTCAAATACATCTTCGGCATCATCTGCTCTTAGGCCCTCAGCTACAGCAATGATTTTTCCAGCCTTAATACCGATATCCCGGGCTCCCTCAAAATTGTTAATTGGGTCAATCAAGATTCCACTTTTTAGCAATATATCACATTTGCTGTTCATGTAAGTGCGCCTTTCCTTGTCTTATTTAATTACCTGGCAGGCGGTCTATTTCTTCCTTAACATATAGTTATACGTAGATTTATTTGATTATAGGTTTTTATTAAATTATGCATAATTCGACTACAATTCCACATGATCAGAGTTTTTCTCTGGATTCTGATAAGCCGCTGGTTTTCGTAGAATAAAGGATTAACTCTTTATTTTTGATTATTGTAGTAAATCTGGGCCGAAGTGTTTTAATTCATTCTATTTTTATTAAACCTTTTCTGATCGCGTATTGGGTCAGTCGAGCTGTTCCGGAGATATTTAATTTTTTCTGAATGTTTTGTTTATGCACCTCAACTGTTTTTGGTGAGATGAAAAGTAACTCAGATATTTCTTGATTGGAGTGTCCTTCTGCAATCAATTGAAGAACTTCACGCTCTCTTGAGGTTAAATCTTTCTCCTCCAATTCTCCCTGATCGGATGAACCTAGCTTTGTATATCTTTTAATAACTGTCCTTGAAATGGATGGGCTCAAAAAAGACTCTCCGCGTGAAACGGCGCGAATGGCGGAACATAAATCCTGTGGAATTGTATTTTTTATTAAGAAACCGGAAGCCCCGGCTAAAAGGGCTTCGTGAACATACTCTTCATCGGAATACATGGTAAGTATTATAATTCCTATTGAAGGATAGATTTTTTTAATATTCCTGGTAACCTCGATTCCATTAAGCAGGGGCATGTTAATGTCTAACACAATGACATCAGGCGAAAGCTCTCCAACTTTGCGGATTACCTCTCTTCCGTCCATTGCTTCCCCTATAATGACGATGTCGTTTTCACTACTGAGCAAGGAGCAAAGACCCTTTCGCACAATAGTATGATCGTCTGCAATAAGTACTTTGATCTTTTCCATTCTTTTACCCAATTGACGCCGACTTCAAAGGTATTTCAACCAAAATACTCGTCCCTCCGCCTTCGTCGGATATAATTTCAAAAGTACCGCCCAGATCAGAAACTCTTTCCTGCATTCCCATGATGCCTATACCGGTATCCGATCCAATTGATTTTTCCACTTTACTCCGAGCAAGACCAATCCCATCATCTTCGATCTTTAGTTGGAGACCTTCATTAACTTTTTTTAACATCACCCTTGCATTTTTTGCATTTGAGTGTTTAACAATATTATGTAGCGACTCTTGAATGATCCTGAATAGATTAATCTCTATATCCGGTAAAAATCGTTGTTCGCAATCCTCGGATTCGATCACAATATTCATTTCGGTGCGCTTATTAATTCCATTAACATGTGATTTAAGTGCGGGTATCAATCCAAGTACATCCAACATGGGAGGTCTGAGCTTTCGAGATAGATATTGTAGCTGTCCTGACATCGTTTCCGTATATTTTTTTGTTTCTTTTATCGTTTCCAGAAGACCATCCGATTTGTAAATACCCGGGAGCTTTTTTTCGATAATTGAAAGGTTCATCTGAATCGCCGTAAGCGCCTGTCCCAATTCATCATGGAG
>JAFGGA010000158.1 GCA_016930835.1 Deltaproteobacteria bacterium | reverse complement strand
GCGCTGTTTGCTCTTTGTGCCTGTCCTCAATTCCATTCGTCGCAGCGATGGGGGCGGGGAAAAGGCAATGTCGGCTTTTGGGTGTGAGCCTGAAAAGAGATCGCCGTACCCCCGAAAACCGTTTTTGGACAAGCATGATTCCTCCTTATCTTTTAATGTCCTGCCCATTCGTGTCGCCCATTTAACCTCCCTCCCCACGCGGGAGGGGGTTAGGGGGAGAGAATTGGGGGTATTTCTGGATGAGTATTTCTTAAAAAAGATACATCCCATTTTCTTTTCACCGTTAACGCTGACAGCCGATCGCTGACCGCTGAAAGCTATTGGTTACTTCCCCCTAAATCTTCTAAACATCAACGAAAAAACGCTGACCCTCTCCGTGACCAATTCGGCAATGGCCGTCATCCCGGGTCGAATGGGATATCGCTCCCGCTTGATTTCAAATGACGTCCGATCCAGCGACCCCCGGACATGATAGATAAAGCCAAGGGTCCCGTTTTCAACGGCGGAAGGCGAAATGGCCGTAACCTTTCCGGAGATCGTGCCGTAATCCGAAAAAGGGAAGGCGTCGAATTTATAGCGTATATCCAATCCTTTCTTGATGAAACCGATATCCCTATTGGCCACCGTAATATCCATATAAAGCGGGCTATCCGCGGGGAGAATGGTACAAAGCAGATCGGATTCCCGAACGTATTCACCCACATTTCTAAAGTAGAGTTCGGAAATGACGCCGGCTGTCTCGGCCCTGATGATCTTCTCCTTTTCCTGTTCATTTTCTCCGGATGCGGAAGAACCGTTTTGAAGAGACAGCATCTTTTCATTTAACTCCTGTTCGTCTTGCATGGCATTGATGGCGGACCTTTTTTCCAATATGAGATTCTTGATCTCTTTTTCAAGGACGATCTTATTATTAAAATAGCCTGCCCGCTCTTTGGCCAATTCCTCTTCAATAATATTATTCTCCTTCAGCGTGATATCCTGTTGAGACATGATTTTTTCCACTTCGGCACGTGCCCTTTCAAGCCGGCTTCGGGTGTTATTGTATTCCCGAATGGAGATGATCCCCTTATCAAAAAGGGCCTTTGCGTTTTCATATTCCTGGGTCAAGGGCTCGATCTCCTTCTGCCAATAACTCAGGTCAGAGGCAATGGAATTCAACGAGAGTCTATTCTGTTCAAGCTTGATGCGTTTGACCCGTTGGGAATTATCAAAATCACGTTTCAATTGATTCAGCTTATCCCTGGCGGAGGATATCTTGGTATCAAAATATTCTTCCCGAAGCGGAATGGAACGGCGCAGTTCTTCAACCTTCGCCAGATGCGTGATGGCCTCTCTGGAACGAATCAGGAATATGGGGGCGTTTAGCGCGATTTCTTCCCCTTCGGAAATAAAGATCTTCTCAATATATCCTGAGCGGTCGGATAAAACGCGTATGATGTGCGATTCAGGTCTGGCAATGGCACGACATTCCGCCACCAGATCGATTCGAGCGATCAGCGAATACACAAAAGCCGATATAATGACGAGGATAATCAGATAGATCAAACCCCTGGCGAAGATATTGGGCATCCGTTGAAGGTGCTCCGCCACAAGGTAATTCTCCGAATGCGATTCAATAGGAATGACCTCGATCTCCTGAGATTGGTCCAGCTCTGACGCTAAATTTGGCTTTTTGTTATCGTTCATATTTTATGACTTTTGTATTTACTTTGGACCTTGAACCTTAAACCCTGAACCGTGAACCGCTTCATTGAGCGTCTTTGCTCAATGAAGCTATATATTCAGTTGCTGATAATTCAGATAATGGTATAACCCTTTTCGTTCCATAAGTTCTTCATGAGTCCCCTGTTCCACGATCTCCCCATCATCCAGAACGATAATCATATCCGCGTTTCGCACCGTACTCAACCGATGTGCAATGATGATGGCTGTTTTTTCTTTTAGAATCGCATTCAGGTTTTTCTGTATGGCCTGTTCCGACTCGGTGTCCAGCGAACTGGTGGCTTCATCAAATATAATGACCTTCGGCCGCTGATAAAGCACCCTTGCTATAGCGATACGCTGTTTCTGGCCGCCCGATAGTTGAAGCCCGCTCTCACCCACCCTGGTCTCATACCCCAGGCCCAGATTCGTGATGAATTCATGGGCATTGGCCAGCTTGGCCGCTCCAAAAACCTTTTCAAGGGTCTCTTCCGGATCACTTAGGGAAATATTTTCACGTATGGTCCCATTAAAAATAAAATTTTCCTGCAAAACAAAACCGACAAGTTTGCGGAGGTTGGATAGATTAATGCTTTTGATGTCAATCCCATCGATCTTGATCTTACCCTCCGTTACGTCATAGAACCTGGCGATCAACCGGACAAGCGTGGTCTTGCCTGATCCGCTCCGCCCCACAATGGCCACGGTGCTACCGGCATGAATCTTAAAATTGAGATTGGACAGGATATATTGATCATCCTCTCCACCATATCGAAAAAACACTTCTTCAAAAACAATTTCGCCTTTCGGCTCTTGAATGATCAATCCCGTTTCCTGTTCCATGGATTCCGGGAATTCCGCCTTCGCGGAAAAGATGTCATCCAGCCTATTCACGGAGACAAGGGTCTCTTGGATATTATCCCATGCCGTGATGATCCGGTTAATGGGCGTAATCACGCTACCCGTAAGGGCCATGAAGGCCATTAACTCACCCACGCTCATGGCCCCCTGCAAAACCTTATGGGCTCCATACCAAAGGATAAAGGTCGAACTCAGGGTGGCCGTGAAATCACCGATGGAATGGAAATACATGGCTGTGTTGAATAATCTAAAGTCAATGTTCAAGGACTTGATGAACTTATCCTCCCACTTCCAACGTGTGGGATATTCGATATTCATGGCCTTAACCGTATCAATGGCATTTATGGATTCAATCAAGTGCGACTGGGATTCCGCCCTGGCCGTGAATGAATCCACATTGAGTCTTTTCAGGATGGGTGTAAAAATCAAGGTCAATAAGATAAAAACGGGAATAAACAATACGGCCGCAACAGTCAGTTCCCTGCTGTAGTAAAACATGAGGGACAAATAGACCACGATCAGGATCGTGTCGAGGACAATGGTAAGGGCTGTATTGGTCAGGAAATTCCGGATCTTGAGATTTTCACCGAAGCGGGTAATGAAATCACCGATCTTTCGTACCTTAAAAAACCCCAACGGCAAAGCAAGCATGTGCTTATAAAAGGCCACCAGCATACGCAGGTCAATCTTCATGCTGGTATGGATGATCAGGTATTGACGGATAATCAATGTCAGTACCCTGAACACCAGAACGGTGAGCATGCCGATCATCATCATGTTGAGCATGGAGATATTTTGATGGGTCAGCACCTTATCCACGATATTCTGGGTAAAGATGGGGGTGGCCAAGCCGAATATATTCAAAAGAAGCGAGGCCAGGAATATCTCCAATAAGATCTTTTTGTAAGGTGTGACAAACTGGAAAAATCGTCTGATGGAGGAGCGATCTTCCGTCTGTTTTTCAAACTCAGGTGTAGGTTCCAGGATCAGGGTGATACCATTCCAATTCTCTATGAAATAACCCCTGGTATATCGTCTGAGCCCAAGGGCCGGATCAGCCGCCCATACGTATTGATTGGTCATCTTGTATATGACGATATAATGATATCCTTGCCAATATGCGATGCAAGGCAGGTGAACGGACATGAGGGTTTGGTAATCCAGCTTCATTCCACGAGTGGTAAACCCCAACTGTTCCGCCGCCGATGCCAAGTTCGCCATGGATGAGCCGCTGAGATCCACATGGGCCAGTTCCCTTAACCTTGCGGAAGAAAAGGTTTTGCCGTAATACTTGGCGATCATCATAATGCATGTGGTTCCGCAGGTCATTTGGTCATATTGTTCAATAAAGGGGAACCGAACATGCCGGTGGTATAAAGAAGACAATTTTTTAAGACGCCTTTTCTTCTCCTTGGGAATGGAAACGTCCCCCTCTGATACATCTTCCCGAACGCGGATACCCTTTAAGGCGGATAGTTCCTGGCGAATGATCTCGTTATAGGGGATTGGGGGCATATCCGACACATAAGTTTGGATCCTTTCTTCAATAACCTTTTTGATCTTTGGGGATTTCTGGACAAGGCTATTAAAATCTTCTTTTCGGAGTGAAAACAAATGGCAATCCGTGAGGCAGATGATGTCGGCATTTCTTTCCGTGTCTTCAATGAGGGCCTTTTCTCCAAAAAAATCACCTTCCCTTAGAAAATTAATGACCTCTTGTTCTTTGCCTTCCCATCGCACGACCTTCAGCTTTCCGCGCTCAATCAGATAAAATTTATCCGGTTTCGCGCCTTGCCGGAAGATCACATCCCCTTTTTCAAAAAATTCGGAATGAAAATGCTGGGTCAGATCTTGAAGATCTTTTGGGGAAGCAATAGTGAGGTCAGTACAAGTCTTCAAGAATTGATGGATGGAGGTATATTTGATGAATTTATCAAAATACTCTCGTAATTCGGGGCGGGTAAAAAAATAATCATGAAAGGCATCTCTACCTATGACGATCAGAACGCTGTCTTCCACGACACGGGCTGAGGCATTTCTGGTCTCTTCCGTGATAAGGGCAGTCTCTCCAAAGTGATCACCGCTGGTTCGAACCCCCAGGTTGACCTCTTTATCTTCAATATTTTTCTGGAGGATTCGAATCTTGCCGCTATAAACAATGTAAAATGTCTCTCCGGTTTCGCCTTGTTCGAAGATAAGTTCACCGGCCTTGACGGACTTCAGCTCAGCGGTAAGCATCAATTCGGCCAGATCATCGTCCGAATAGATGGCAAAGAGGGGGATTTT
This sequence comes from Deltaproteobacteria bacterium, assembly GCA_016930835.1. Classification (GTDB taxonomy): domain Bacteria; phylum Desulfobacterota; class DSM-4660; order Desulfatiglandales; family HGW-15; genus JAFGGA01. The sequence continues at coordinate 330 of JAFGGA010000158.1, read as the reverse complement.
CCGTATGAAGTTCGAAAGGTCTCTAATATCCATACCTGAAAGATCTGGGTTAGAGGTTGAAGCTGATATTTGGTTTTAAGCTGCCCGCTGATAGCTGAAGGCTTATAGCTGTTTAATAACATGAAATATCTGATCTTTCAAGAAACATCAATCGGTCAAAATACCCGATGGATTGATAAGCCGGTTGAATGGTTACCTCTTGTCATGATACCCTGAGTCATGATACAAACATCGATAATATTGATAAGGAGATGGTATGAATGTTTAGCTTGAAGGTGGTATACTCTAGCAGAGGTATTGAAGAGCTGGAGTAGACGGGGCACAGGCTGG
>JAFGGA010000012.1 GCA_016930835.1 Deltaproteobacteria bacterium | reverse complement strand
TACAAAATGCCAAAGCCTGTTAAACCCTATAAAGAGTAGCATTAGAATGCCTATAACCATAAAATGGTGGCCCAGCTTGGGTTTTCGTTCGGGAGCATTATAAGCAGATTGAAAAATATCATGGAATCTTATTAGATCCAAAAATTTAATCATGGCTAAAAGCCCGCCAAATGGGCTCAATTGCTCGGTACATGTCTCGTAAGGTGTGGAAGCATCTATTTTTTTTGCCTCCCCATCGGTAGCTTTAAATTCTTTACTGGAGCGCTTTTTCCTGCTATTCTTCTTTCGTCTTTTTACCATCTGGGTATCCTCCTGTTATTTGATTTGATTCGTCAAAACCTTTTAATAACAGGAAACCCAGGTGGTTTTTCAAGAGTTTTTTATTACTCTATGCAAGATTCAGGTAATAAATGACTTGTCCAGTTCTCATAGATGCGCTTTGTTTTTAACCCACAAATTCAGCGGAGCGTTTGCACACGTAAGGCGCCCCACAAAATCTCCGTAGTAGTGCATCGCCCCTTCGCGTCCGATGAAATTACAAGTTAACGCAAAGGTTCTTTTTTCTTTTTGGCTGATCCCCGTCCTGTATGTCTACTGAGAGATTCCGCACAGAATCTTATTGTTTCATTGGTGTTATCGTCAAGAACCTCTTCAAAATACTCATCATTCTCTCTGTCAATTTTCCTTGTTTTGAAAACCCAAGTGTCAGCGCTCTTATTTTTTACATGTCCTCGCAAATATTCAAAGGCGGGTTTCTTTTTTCCAGCAGCTTTTGGTTTATTCCATTTAGCTAATCCTTTTACCTCAACGTGAGCAGATGCAGATACTGTAACAGATCCAGATTGTATATTTTGATTTTTTGTTTTCTCTTCGCTCATAGTGATTTAACCAGGATTTAATTGCTTTCTTGAAAATCTTCCAAATAGATTATCTATTATGATTCTTCTCCCAATTCGTTGGAAGAAAGTGGCCAAGGATTCGAGGGTTCAAGGATTCAAATGTTTGTTTTTTAAAATTTTATTACTAGTCAAGGTCTTTTAAGTGCAATAGCATATGATGCTTCAAATCCTTAAGCATAAAATCCTAATGTAATAAAAAGCTCTAGATAGTATCATTTATTTTTGGGTTTTATATTTTCATCTATAAGCGATAAAGGATGCTGCGGAATAATCTAAGGCTATCCTTCATTTAAGGACTTGTAATTATTAGTTGTTTCACTAGAACCCTTGACTCCTGGACCCCTTGAATCCTGATCATCGACTAACAATTTGGAGATGATTCTTATGATTTAAGAAAGGTGAATACTGACAAGAAAATTGCATTTAAGAATAAAAATGGAAGAATATCAAGTAAAAAAGGTTGGGTATGTATGGTAATAATACTATTTTTGAACACCCACCCCTAACCCCTCCCGTCGAGGGAGGGGAATTTCTGATCGATTACCCTGAAAAAAGCGAGCGGAATAAAAAAAGGATTGGTACTTTTTGACCCCCTCACCCCAGCCCTCTCCCTCAAGGGAGAGGGAGTTTTACCGGCCTCTTAGAGGGGGATTTTTGAAATATCGAAGATTCGCTTGACACAGGGGACATGAGACTTTCGGAACCCAACCGCCCTGTCGAACAGGATTTCGATATACTTTAATAAAAAGTAGATTTTGGGTGGTTGCTTCCTAAAGCTAATGCTCGTTTAAGGGATTCTTTTGTGGTATAATAAAAAAGACAGCGGTCAGCGTTCAGCAGGTGGCTGTCAGCCAAAACTCTTAAAAACAATTCAAAAAGCCGAAAGCTTTTTACATATTTGCTTTAATTCTCGGCCAGGAATTTTTATCTATCTTCTAGGGCCGAAACTTGATTGAGACCACCAAAATGCTCGATCGATCAAATCGACATAGACACTGGTTGGATGAGCATGATAGGCTTTCCAATCTATTTCGGAATGACCGATTATCGTTTGAGCGGGAAAGAAGGGCGCTCATTCGTGCGGTTATTAACAATAGCCGGACGGAAATGGGAAGACACAGGCTCGCCAAGCTGCAAAAAAAATGGGATCACATGCTCAAACATGCCTGCTCAGAACATAATCGGTTCATATTGATTCAAATGCTCTTTTGGGAGCAGGTGAATGATAGGTGGTTGCCAGCCTTAAAGGATTATAGGAAGGATTTGACGGAATGGCATTCGAGGCTTTAATTAGTGCTAATCCTTAAACTAATGTTTTTGGATTAACGCTATCAGCCATCAGCTTCCAGCAATCAGCCAAAACCTCTAAAAATAAGTAGTCAACTAATAAATGATAAGGAGACAGGCTGGAATTTAAGTCCCCGTCGTTCCCCCTTTAAAGGTTTGCTGAATGCCCCATCCCAAAATTACCGGATGGGTACTCCATCCCCTTGCGCCATGCGCCTTACGCCCTTTCTTATTCCAGACAATACTTTGACGCACCCTCCTCTATAGGGACAGGATACTCCCCGTCAAAACAGGCCAGGCAAAGGTCTTTTCTTGGGATATGGGTTGCCTGCACCAGGTGGTCAATACTCAAGTAACCCAGACTATCCAGCCCGATAAAATCACGGATCTCATCCACGGTTTTTTGGGCGGCGATCAATTCTCCCTTGGTGGAAAAATCGATTCCATAATGACAAGGAAATTTATGAGGCGGGCAGGAGACCAGCATGTGCACTTCTTTGGCTCCGATTTTGCGAAGGGTTTTTATCCGTGTGCGGGAGGTGGTCCCCCGGATTATGGAATCTTCAATGATCAACACCTTCTTGTCTTTTAACAATTCCTTAACCGGGTTGAGTTTGACCTTAACGCCGAAATCCCGCATGGTCTGGGACGGCTGAATAAAGGTTCTTCCCACATAATGATTTCGAATCACCCCCATTTCCAGAGGAATCCCCGAAGCCTGGCTGAACCCAATCGCCGCATAATTCCCTGAATCCGGGAAGGGCATGACCAGATCCGCCTGGATGGGAAAATCCGCCGCCATAAGAACACCCTGTTTCTTGCGAAACAGATAGACATTCTGTCCGAACAGATTGCTATCCGGTCGAGCAAAATAGATTAATTCGAAGATACAATGGGATTTTCTTGTTTCTTCTTTAGGTCGAATGCTTCGCAACCCATCTTGGTTGATAATCAAGATCTCACCCGGTTCCACTTCTCTCTCGAACCTTGCTTCAACGAGGTCAAAGGCACAGGTCTCGGACGCTATCACATAACCAGAGTTTAACCGGCCCAGGCATAAAGGCCTGAATCCATTTGGATCACGTATAGCGATTATGGTATCTTCAGTCATGATGATCATGGAATAAGCCCCTTTTATCTTTTCCATCGTCCGGACAATGGCCTGTTCTATTCCATTCCTCATGCCCTTTGCAAAAAGGTGAAGCACAACCTCGCTATCCATGGTTGTCTGGAAAATGGACCCTTCGTTTTCCAGTTCATCCCGAATGCGCCGAGCATTGACCAAGTTGCCGTTATGAGCAATGGCCAGGCTTTTTCCCGCGTATTGAACCTTAAAAGGTTGGGCATTGGTCAAAAGGGATGAGCCTGTGGTGGAATAACGGACATGACCCAAGGCAATGTTACCCTTAAGGCTATCCAGGATCTGCTCATTAAAGATATCCGGCACCAAACCCATGGCCTTGTGTCCGCAAACTGTTTTACCGTCGGAGGCCACAATGCCGGCGCTCTCCTGTCCCCGGTGTTGTAAGGCATAGAGCCCAAAGTAGGTCAGCTTCGCGGCATCTTCATGATGGTACACACCAAACAGACCGCATTCATCACGGGGGCGGGCTGGGGAGATAATATGTCCGGGATAATGAGAATTTTGTTCCATATGTTTTATTTACCTTTGCTAACTACCGATCTTTATTGAACCATAGAATATCAAACAATAAATATCGAATACCGAAGTAGATCTTTCGAAATTCTACGGTTCTTTGTTCGATATTCGATATTCAATGCTTTTCCAGATTGTTGAGTTTAGCAACCCAACCTGTCTACCGATCTTTTTTGTAGGGCCCGTTCCCCGAACGGGCCGATTGGAAATCGGCCCCTACCCACGATACAAAATTCCGCTGATTGCTAAAAGCCATCAGCCGTCAGCCAAGGCTTTGAAAAACAAGTGGTTAAGCTGCCCGCTGACCGCCGAAAGCGCTAGCTATTGAGTGGCTTCACTCAAAAGCGCCATGGTATTCCTGTATGGTCTTCACATCCAATTTTCCCTCAGCCAAAGATTTGATGGCTAAGGCCGTGGCGGTGGCCCCGGCAATAGTGGTCACATAAGGTATTCCGATCACCAGGGCATTTCTCCTGATGGCGAAAGATTCGCTAATGGCCTTTTTATCACTGGTCGTGTTGATGACCAGGTGAATCTCATTATTTTTCATCATATCCACGATATGGGGACGCCCTTCCCTCACCTTGTTGACCTTTTGGTTGGGGATACCGTTCGTTTCAAGAAATACGGATGTCCCGCTTGTGGCCGTGATTCGAAACCCGAGGTTGTGAAGGACCTTTGCCGATCTAAGCAGTGCCTGCTTGTCATCATCCTTCACACTCATGAATACGGTCCCGGACAAAGGTAATCGCTGTCCCGCGGCTATTTGGGATTTTGCGTAGGCCAATTCAAAAGATCGATCAATCCCCATGACCTCACCCGTGGATTTCATCTCCGGTCCCAGCAATGTATCCACTCCTGGAAACCGCGTAAAGGGGAATACGGATTCCTTGCACGAGATGTGCGAGGGAACCACCTCCGATTCCAGGCCCAATTCTTTTAGGGTCATGCCCATGATCACCTTGGTGGCCAATTTGGCCAACGGGACGCCCGTGGCCTTGCTCACGAAGGGGATGGTTCGGGATGCCCTTGGATTAACCTCCAACACATAAATGGTTCCATCCTTTACGGCATACTGGATATTCATCAGGCCGATCACATTAAGTTCCTTGGCAATGGCCTTGGTATAGACCTTAAGCTGCTCTTGGATCTCGGGCTTGATAGAAACCGGAGGAAGCACACACGCACTGTCCCCGCTATGGATCCCGGCCTCCTCAATATGCTCCATGATCCCGCCGATAATCGTGTCATGACCATCTGATATGGCATCTACATCGATCTCTACGGCATGTTCCAAAAATCGATCGATTAAAACCGGTTTTCCGGGAGAAACCTCGACGGCGGTTTTCATATAAAATTCCAGATCCTGCTGATCATATACGATCTCCATGGCCCTGCCCCCGAGGACAAAAGAAGGCCTTACGACCGCTGGGTAACCGATTTCATCAGCCACTCGAATGGCCTCTTGCTGATTCTTTGCAATCCCGTTGGCCGGCTGAAGGATATTCAATTTTTTAAGCAAGACCTGAAACCGCTCTCTGTCTTCCGCGCGATCAATGTTATCCGGGCTTGTCCCCAGGATCTGAACCCCTGCTTGAGACAGGGGAACTGAAATATTTAATGGTGTTTGCCCCCCAAATTGAACAATAATACCTTCCGGTTGCTCCTGTTCCACGATGTTCAGGACATCCTCTCTGGTCAAGGGCTCAAAATAGAGTTTATCTGAGATATCGTAGTCCGTGCTCACGGTCTCGGGGTTGCTGTTCACCATGATACTTTCTATCCCCATCTCCCTGAGGGCGAATGATGCCTGGACACAACAATAATCAAATTCAATACCCTGTCCGATCCGGTTAGGACCGCCGCCCAGGATAATGACCTTTTTATTCGTTGAGCGCCGGATCTCGTTTTCCTGCTCATAGGTGGAATAATAATATGGCGTATAGGCCTCGAATTCCCCAGCGCATGTATCCACCAACTTGTATACCGGTTGAATGCCTTTTGCAGACCGTATTTCCAGAACATCTTGCTCGTTCATCCGGAACATATGGGCAAGCTGAACATCCGAAAAACCGTATTCCTTTATCTGCCTCAACAAATCCGGATCGCACTCATGGAGGGTCTCTCCGTTCTTAACCTTTTCCTTAATGGTTTCTTCCATTTCGAATATTTGATTTATATGAAAGAGGAACCAGGGATCAATATGGGATAACTCATATATACGTTCAATGGAGAAACCTTGTCTGAATGCCTCTCGAATGAAAAACAATCGTTTTGAATTGGGGTTGATCAGCTTTGTCTCGATGAGATCCGGATCCGATTCATCACCTTGAGGCGTATCCGATCCCAGGCCGAATCGACCGATCTCCAGGGATCTGATGGCCTTCTGAAGGGCTTCTTTGAAGGTCCTGCCGATGGACATGGTCTCTCCTACGGATTTCATGGAGGTGGTCAGGCGATCCTCGGCACCCGGGAACTTTTCGAATGTCCACCTGGGTATCTTCACCACGCAATAGTCTATGGTCGGTTCAAATGAAGCCATGGTTTCGCGGGTGATGTCGTTCACCAGCTCATCCAGGGCGTAACCCACCGCCAGCTTGGCCGCGATCTTGGCAATGGGGAACCCGGTGGCCTTGGATGCCAGGGCCGAGCTTCGAGATACCCTTGGATTCATTTCAATGACAACCATCTCACCGGTCTCCGGATGGATGGCAAACTGGATGTTGGATCCGCCCGTCTCCACGCCAATCTCGCGGATGATATCAATGGCCGCATCCCGCATGGCCTGGTATTCCCTGTCCGTCAAGGTCTGAGCAGGGGCCACGGTGATGCTGTCCCCGGTGTGAACCCCCATGGGATCAAGGTTTTCAATGGAACAGATGATGACTACATTATCCTTAAAATCCCTCATGACCTCCAGCTCATATTCCTTCCATCCAATGAGGGACTCCTCCATGATGATCTCATGAATCATACTTGCCTCGAGTCCGGCCCCGGCAAGGTCTTCCATCTCCTCGCGGTTATAAGCGATACCGCTGCCGATTCCACCCAGGGTAAAGCTCGCCCGAATGATAAGGGGATAACCGATCCGCTCCGCGACTTCCCTGGCCTGCTCCATATTACGGACGATCCCGCTCTTGGGGACTCTCAGGTTGATTCGGGTCATGGCATCTCTAAATTGTTCCCTGTCCTCGGCCTTTTGGATTACCGGAATAGTCGCCCCGATCAATTCCACCCCAAGCTTTTCAAGAATGCCGGATTCCGCAACCTTTACAGCGGTATTCAGCCCCGTCTGACCGCCCAGTGTCGGGAGAACCGCATGAGGCCTTTCCCTTTCAATCACCTTGATGACCATATCCGGCGTAATGGGTTCAATATAGGTGCGATGGGCGGTTTCCGGATCGGTCATGATGGTTGCGGGATTGCTGTTAATGAGGACTACCTCGTATCCCTCTTCTTTTAGGGCCTTGCAGGCTTGAGTACCGGAATAGTCAAACTCGCAGGCCTGACCGATAATAATGGGACCGGAACCGATGATGAGTATCTTCTTTATGTCTGTTCGCTTGGGCATGGGGGTTCTGTAATATCAACTGCTTAAGTATTTTCTATTGCTTGATAAGACCACATTTGATTATTCGTAAAGGCTCCAGGCGCAGGGTTTTTCCTTTGCGCCTTGAGCCATGAGCCTTGCGCTTTTATTTTTTATTTTCCTTCATCATCTCAATAAAACGATCAAAGAGATAACTCGCATCATGGGGACCGGGTGACGCTTCCGGATGATACTGCACGGAAAAGAGCGGAAGCCTTTTATGGGCCAAACCTTCAAGTGTATGATCATTCAAATTGATATGACTCAACTCAATATCCGGGTCTCGCAAGGAATCCACATCCACACAGAATCCATGGTTTTGGGAAGTGATCTCCACCTTGCCCGTGGAAAGATCCTTTACCGGTTGATTACCACCCCGATGTCCGAACTTGAGTTTAAATGTCTTCCCACCCAAGGCCAGACCAACCAATTGATGACCAAGGCATATCCCGAATATGGGCCGTTCCCCGATCTGTTCTTGGATAGTCTGGACGGCGTAAGTAACCGCCGCGGGGTCTCCGGGACCGTTACTAAGAAAAAGCCCATCGGGTTTGAGCCCGTTAATGATCTCCGATTTGGTATCGGCGGGGACCAGAAGAACGGTACACCCTCGTTGTTCCAAGGATCGCAGGATATTGTATTTGACCCCGAAATCCATAGTCACTACCCGCCAAGGATTACCGTCATCAGGCCATTGGAATGCATCCAATCCTTGTTTCAATCCAACCGCTTTGCCTTTTCGCCATAATATCGGCCGTTTACAGGTGACTTCCCTTACCAGATCCGACCCCATCATATCAGGCCCTCTGACGGCTTTTTCGACCAACGACCGGGAATCCAGGTCCTCCGTTGATATTGCGGCCTTCATAGCCCCCCGCAACCGGATATGTCTGGTTAAAGCCCTGGTATCGATCCCTTCCAAACCCGGGATGTCGTTTTCTTTTAGATAATCCGCAAGGCTTTTTTGGGCCCTCCAGTTACTGGGGACCTCCTGATGTTCTTTAACAAGCAAGGCCTTGACCTGAATCCGGTTTGATTCCACATCCTCTTCGTTGATCCCATAGTTCCCGATCAACGGATAGGTCATCGTCACCATCTGCCCGCAATATGACGGATCGGTCAATATCTCCTGGTAACCGGACATACTCGTATTAAAAACCACCTCGCCGACCGCTTCGCAAGGTCCTGTGAATGATCGGCCATGAAATATGGTTCCGTCTTCTAGCGCGATGAGTGCCTTTATTGTATTTCGCATATCGATCCGTTCCCTGTTTTATTAACGGTCTTAAAATAGTATTCACGGTTCGTCGTGCTGAAAAGTCTCCGGATTCCGGCTTTCGCCTGTCTGCGTGCGGTCACGCACAGGCAGGCCGGAATGACGCCTATGAGAAAGTAAGTCAAGAGAAAATATTTCTCCATTAGAAAAAAATTATTTTTTTCTTGCTTA
>JAFGGA010000157.1 GCA_016930835.1 Deltaproteobacteria bacterium | reverse complement strand
TTGCGTTAATTGTTTTTTGTTCTAATCGCTAATTAACACAATTGAGGCTTTGCCTCAAAGGAGACCGTCTTTCTCATTTTATCGGGGTGAGGACAATAGTGAGACCGTTAATAAATAATGAAAAAGGTCGAATTGAATCTATGTTGTATCAATGAGTCGTTTATAAAGTTCAGGCCGTCTGTCTTGAAAACGGTCATTGAGCGGCGTAATGGATTTGTCTCGCGCTGTTTTTACATCTACATCCACCACGCATATGCCGGTCTTATTTTTTTCCAGGCATGTTAGCATATCCCCTCTATGATTGAGAATTTGACTTTCACCTGTAAAGATCAAGGGTTCTTTTCCGCCCCTGGCTTCCGTGCCGACGCGATTGGCCGTTGCGGAAAATACCCCATTCTCCAATGATCGTATGGCCATCGCCTGCTGGCAACTGGGAAGAACCAGGTTGGCGGGGTGGCATATGATATCAGCACCTTTTAAGGCCAGCACCCTGGCGGACTCGGGAAACCACCAATCAAAGCAGATCATGATGCCGACATTGGCCCATCCGATATCAAAGACACGAAATCCGGTATCACCGGGTTGGAAGAAAAAGGTTTCCTCCAAAAAGAGATGGGACTTCCGGTATCTCCCGATATAGCCTTTGGGCCCCACAATGACCGCGGAATTAAAGGCTTTATCGCGGACCCTCTCCGCTAGGCCGAACACCAGGAATATGTTTTTTGCCGCTGCGTATTCGATCATGGCGCGACATGTTTTGCCGGAGGGTATCTCCTCGGCCAACCCAAAGACTTCTTCTTTTGAGATAAATTGATAACCGGTATTAAAGAGTTCAGGCAGGACCATGAGATCTGCCTCTATGGTATCCAGGTCTGCGATTGCTCGTCGGATATTTTTGTCAACTTGACCAAATTCAGGGTCATTCTGGTAGACACCGATTTTCATGCTAGCCCCCCTAAAGTCCTTATTCAATGGAAGAAAGAAAGAGAAGGTCAGTAGCCGCGATATCTTTTGCTAGTTTTTCAGCATGCGGATTTCTTATCCCTAATGCCATGATAGCCACTTTGTGTAACAAAAACATCCGAAATTATATATTTTATGTAGCGAAACTGTCAATCCAATAGATCCCCATACCGTCGGAACTGATATAGATAGGATGGTCGTTCCTTTATAACTTGTCAAAGATTCCGCTCATCGGGGATGCCTTGGACCCCAACTCCTTCTTACTACATTTGTTTAAATAAGTGACTGTAGGCTCTGCTTACGGAGAGGGTTTCAGGATGGTTTTTAAGACGAATCATGAGATTGCCGGAAAAAGATCGGGTGACATTGGCGATCTGGTTGACGTTGACAATGGTTCCTCGGTGGATCTGCCAAAATAGTTGAGGATCAAGCTCTTCGACCAATGTCTTGATACTCTTTCGTATTAAGGACTCCCCATCACTCGTCATGACGATGGTATATTTATCGCCGGCCTTAAAATAATATACGTCTTTAACCGGAATCAATCGGACCTCATCTCCGTAAGGGGCCTTAATCCAGTTCAGGTAATCCATATCCTTGCGATTCTCTATTTTCGTGAGGACGGTCTCGATAATCTTTCTCAGGTCCGATGGGGGGGAGGTGGTAGCGGCAATTTGTTTTTGTAATCTTTTGATGGTTTTTGTGAGCCTTTCATCGGTCACGGGCTTGATAATATAGTCGATAGCCTCATTCTCGAATGCCTTAAGTGCGTAATGATCATAAGCACTGATAAAGACCACCCAACACTTTCCTGCGATCTTTTCCGCAACCTTAATGCCTGAAAAACCCGGCATACGGATATCCAGAAACGCGATATCCGGTTGGTGCTGATCAAAAATGTCCAATGCCTCCGGGCCATTTGCCGCTTCAGCGCAGATCTCCAGTTCTGGCCAGAGTAAAGTTAACCGTGTCTTCAGGTAGATCCTGAGTTGTTCTTCGTCATCGGCGATGATGGCTTTAATTGGACGCATAAGGCACCTCGATAATCGCCCTGACCCCAGAAGGTTTGTTCTCCTTTAAAGTCAGTCGCCCTTTGTCTCCATATAATGATTTTAGGCGTTCCCTAATATTTTCAATGCCCATGCCAGGATTGCTGTTTTCATAAAGTCCAGCACCCGTATCTGTAATTTCAATTCGCAAGGTGTCTTTATCCAATGCCCCAAGGATTCGAATTTCTCCTCCTTTAATTTCTGGTTCTAGACCATGCTTAACCGCGTTTTCAACTAAAGGTTGAATCAACATGGGATGGAAAGAGATATCCTTGATGTTATCGGGGATATCAATATTGTATTGAAGTCTATCCCCCATTCGGACCTTAAAAATACTGAGATAAGCTCGAATCATTTCCATCTCTCCGCCGACCGTGGTTGCATTGTCTCTGGTTTTCGAAAGGGTTGTTCTCAGATATTGTATCAGATCCTTTAGCATGGTTTTGCCATTCTCAAGATCTGAATCCAAGAGGCCTAGGATATTTGAGAGCGTATTGAAGAGAAAGTGGGGTTCAATCTGGGCCTGGAGCAATCGAAGATTGGTCTCCACTGCCTTTTTTTCCATATCAAGCCGGTTTATTTTCTCCTCTTGAAGTAATGTCTCTTTATCAGCGATGATATTTCGTGAGATAAAAAAGTAAGTGATTGCCAATCCGATCGTGAAACTGATAAGAGCCAATTGCATCAGTTGTCTGCTGTTCAGGAATATGGATAGATCAACATCGATAATCCTGAAACCCAGATAAAAGCCGAAACCAACCCCAAGGACCTCTCCAATAATGCTGATAAGAATCATTTTGAATCGGCTATTGGGTTTTAAACCATGGATACCCATCATTACACAAATACACGCCGAAAAACCGATACTCGTGGCTACGATCAGACTGTCCCAAAAAGTTCGATTGACTATAAACTTAAAGAACAGGGCAATGATGACGGCAAATATAAACGTGTAAAAAAGATGATGGAAAAGGTGGGGCAGGAATGGCTTTTGATCCATGGATTTAAAATAATCGTTCATGATATTCCTTATTAAATATGATGTGTTTTAAGGTTATATTTACAAACGGAGTCATCAGAACGTGTATTCCAACCCTATCATTAAAAAAGAATCAAGAATAGTTCTAAATTCCGTGTCCTTGTCCCCGGTATTCACACTGCCGATGGTAAAAACCTCGATGTGATCGCCTGTATAGCAATCCACGTTCGCAATGAATCGAGCGGAGTCATCATCCAAGTTTTGGATCCAACTTAAGGATAGATTGATCTTATCCCGGATATTATTCTGCCTATATTGGAGCATGGCATAATTTTGTCTCAGAAATCGAAGCCCTGGGTCTGCAGTCTGACTTAGCGTCATCCTAGATAGGCCCCATAAATGGCTCACATAAGCGTCAAAGGCATTTTGTCTTAATTGAAAATACCGGTTTGCCTGTTCATCATTATACCCCAGGCCGTTATAAAGGTACTCAACCGTCAGGGTCGGTCCCGCCAAAAAAGTATAAGCGCCACCCAAGACGGCACTGCCTTTCCAGGCCTTGCTTTCCTGATCTTTTGCCTGCATGGAGACACCGAAGAGTGTGTTATTGTCTTCAACCGGATAAAGGGCATGGCTGCCTTCGGAGAATCCGGCATCGCCATATAGCAGGAGCGCATCAGACGTGGTCCAACCCCCAAAGACGCCGATCTTCTCTCTTCCTTCCTCTTGGTGTGCCAGGATGAGACCTGCGTGTCCCGATGGTGCCATATGGTCAAGCTTGAGGGCATATGTTTTTTGAAAATCCCATGCCGTGAATTCCTGCCGGCCTTCATCCATATTCATAATCAGCGAGATGGTCCACTCCATATTGGGAAGCCAGACCAAACGGGCAAAATCCATTCCAGGGAGCTCCTTTTTGGGATTGGTCCGGCCGTTATCCGAGAAGAAGGGGTTTGAAGGTGAAAAAAGAAAAGATGGCCCCCATTGAAGATTTTCCCTGCCGTATGATGTAAAAAAGTTGTCCATAACCCTTAACCTGCATAACCATTCATTGATGAACCAGTCGTCTTCCCGATCATCTTCTCCTTTTTGGGTCCCATCCTCCCATGCCTTGTATTGCAGGTTCATGCGAGGTTTGATATTGAGATCCCATCGCCTGAAATGAAGCCCTGCATCCGGTCGGAGATCAAGATCAGCCAGGTAACGAGGGACCTTTAAAAAATCATTCTCAGGGTTTTGGGTCGAATCCGCAATATCTTGATAGGTGCCGAACGTCAAGAACCGCAAGCTAAGGTTAAGGCCATCGGATAGCTCATTCCAAAGATCAGACCCTTTTGAGGGATTTTCCGGATCAGCGTTTGGGGTCTGCCCAAAACAAATGGGCTGCATCGGCCATATTAGGATATTTAATGTAATGATCGTGATGAGCAAGATAATAAACCTAAGCATTATGTCTCCGTGTTCTTATCAGAACTGTTAAATCTAGTTTGTTAGAAATTGATGCTTAAAGATTTCTCCCTTCAGTCGAAGTCGCATGTCGGGTCAAAGGATTGTGATCAGTCTCTCGACAGGGAAGATTCATGTTCAATGCTGTTGACATAAGGAAAATTTTGTCGGCCCTGCCGTCACCCCGGCGAAGGCCGGGGGTCCAGGAGACTTTGGAAAACCTGGATTCCGGCCTTCGCTGGAATGACGTCAGAGGCTTCTGTGTCCCGGTTAGGGGCTTAGTTTGACAACATTGGGGTTCATGTCCTGCACTTCACCTGATGCGTGTGACTCAAGAATTATTCGATGGTTTTAACCAGCCAACAGGCCAAATGCATGGAACCGTTTTTTGATAATTGACATATTCTGAACCAAATGCCTGTTCCAGATATATTTCTTCTCTTATTACCAATCTCGACAATAAAATGTACATAAATACAGGAGTCGTAAGTCCTATCCAGCTATTGACTGTCAGAACGATGCCCGGCACAATGAACACCACCCATGAGCAATACAATGGATGACGACAGCACCTGAAAATGCCTTGAGTGACGAGTAGATCGGCATTATATGCCTTCATAACGGTCTTAACGGAAATAATGAAAAAGGATATGCCTATCAGCATCAATGCAATACCCAAAATGCTTAAAAGCCGGGGTGGCACGATTGGAATCTCAAAAACGGGGTGGAAATAACGAGTGATCACCAGCATGATTATCCCGTAGGTAATTGACCAAAAAGCAAAGGTGGGTCCAACCCCCCATCGACTCATTTTTTCTTTCATCTAGCTCCTCCTTACCAATGAAGTCCGACATTTCAATCTTTCATCGCATTAACAGATTGAGGTTAAAGGTCGAATCCGGGATTTCTTTGATAGTTACTTTTCCATAAGACATGGTGGTCACGTTATTTTTTATAACTGCATCCTTGATGATCATTTTTGAGACAAAAGGACGCGTATAGTCATGAATGCAGATGTTGTTGTGATATTCAAAGGTTGCGGATTTAAATTTCTTACCGGAAACAGTAAAAAAGTCGGCCTGTACACCCACCAACCTTTTTTTTGAGACCCAATATTTGATGCGGTCATATGTGGCTTTTTTATTGATGGCCTTTAGATCCAGCACATAGCAAGGCTCACCGTTGACCATATCCCCTGTAATAGAAGTGGATTCGTAATCTCCGGCATAGTTGGTGGACGCGATATCCCCATTGGCCGCCCCTCCCATGAGTTTTTGTCTGGGAGAGATAGGGACGGGTTTACTCAGGCCTGGTTTGACGAACCACATATTTCGATCAATCATTAAAAGTTTTTGTCCCTTGACCTTGGGCGGTGTGATAAATTCCGCAAGGCTATTTTCTCCCCTGGCCTTCACCATAAGGGTCCTTTCCTGCCTGCGGTCTGCTTCAATGGACTCCATCTCAATAATCCATTCAATCCCTGCCACATTTCCCCTCGCCCTATCCGCATGTGCCAGGATCTCTTGAGGTGATATCTCTGCCAATAGGGGTGTATGGAAGGCAGTGAGTAAGAATATTATTCCCAAAACTTCAATCAACCTTTTCATCTTCTGTCTCCTATTTGTTTTTCTCTGAGGCCTTGAGCTTGACAAAAATCTCGCCATTCGAGCGCGATACGCCCAGTTTCCAGATCCTAAACCTTGAACCGTAAACCCTAAACCGTCTTTTCAAACATGCCCCAATGCCTCCACCATATTCTGCCTGGCGGCCCTTTGTGCGGGCAGGATAGCCGCCAGCAATGATAATATGATAAGGAAGACAGCGAACACGGCCATGGCCTCCGGGACTAAACCGATTTCCAAAGGCACGGGAGATGAATTACCGGGAGGGATGTACATGGGTCGAATGTAAAGAATCGCTGCCCACACAAAAATATTAAAAAAAATTCCGGCTATACACCCCAAAAACCCAATCATTCCACCTTCAATGGCAAAAAGAAACCCGATTCCGCGCCTTTTCAGTCCAAGCGCCCTAAGGGTTCCGATCTCTCGTGTCCGCTCGATAACGGCCATACCCATGGTGTTCACCACACTCATGACGACAATCGTCAACACAATGATGAATAAAAACATAAAGATCATGTCAAACATCCCCTTGACCCTGGAATAGAATAGAGAAAGTTCATCCCATGTCATTATTTCAGAAGGCAATCCGGCCTTTGTTAACTGAGTTAATAATTCCTTACGAACAGACTCGGTTTTTTCCCAATCATCCAATAAGACAACGATGCGGTCGGCCTTTTCCGTATTATACAAGGATTGAGCAAAATCAAATGGCACCCGAATAAATTTGTCATTGGTCGCTTCGGTCCCTGTGTCATAAACGCCGGAAACCACAATGTCCAAGGCATTCATCTGCCCGTCCAGGGTTGGGGCCATGACAACGGCATCGCTTCCGGGCCTTAACTCCAGCAAATTCGCAAGTCCCTCAGCCATTTCAACGTTATAAGGCTTATTGTCATTCAAGGCTTGACCATTCACGGGACTAAAAGCAGTCCAAGATCCTCTAATGGTTTTTTCATCACTGGGGACTACACCATTGGCCAGAAATATGGTTGAAGTTCGTCCATTGGACACCAAACCAGAGATACTCAGCTGCGGGGTCGCCAAAAGAACATTGTCATTGTCTTCAACCTGATCAATGACTCTTTGGGTTTCATTTTGGGAAAACATATATGCATTCGGTTTAATCTTTCCGTTTTCATGCCACCCTTTTTTAAACACAGTCAGGTGCCCCAGACCTTCACCACAGATGGCCATCATCCGGAGGCCCCAATAGGTCCTGTCTGCATAACCTCGAAATAGACTAATGGCTGTAAACCCAACGGCAATGGCCAAAAGGGTCGTCAAAGATCGGCGTTTATTCTTAAGAATATTTCTAAAGGCCATTTTTATCCATTTTAACATTTTCCATTTCCTCCATTAATAATCTTTCCATCCTCCAGTTTGATCAAGCGGTCACATTGATCGAGAAGACGTTGATCATGGGTGGAAAAGATAAATGTGGCACCATTTTTATTATTTAGGTTTCTCATAAGGCCGATAATTTTTCGTGATGTATCCGAGTCCAGGTTCGCAGTCGGTTCATCCGCGATCACCAGGGATGGGTCGGTCACCAGGGCACGAGCAATGGCCACCCGTTGTTGTTGTCCGCCGGATAACTTGCCTGGTCTATGATGGGAAAATCCAGAGAGACCGACTTCATCCAGACGAAGACGGGCTTTTTCCTTGACCTTGGAAGCGGGATCACCTTTTATCTGCAGAGGCAGCATCACATTTTCAAGGGCGGAGAGGACCGGTAAAAGATTGAATCCCTGAAATACAAAACCGATGGTTTGATTACGCAGCTCGGTCCGCTGATTATCGGATAAAGATAAAACATCCTGACCATTGATCAAAATTTGCCCGGCAGACGGCTCATCAACCGTTCCCATGAGATTCATCAGGGTCGTCTTACCGGAGCCGGAAGGACCCCAGACAGCCACGAATTCCCCTTTTTCAATGGTCAAATCAACTCCCGTTAGGGCATGGACCACAGTTTCACCCAGGTGATAATCCTTTTGGATATTTTGCATTGCAATAAGCGCCATCATTACCTCCCATTTTGTTCCTGCCCCCTTTTTTCATGGGCCTTCTTTTGTTTTTTTTCGTATAGTTCCGTTAGGCTGGCATTCACTTCTTTTTCCAGGTGGCCTAATGTCTGAGGGTCTCGCTTGATCATCTCAGCCAAATGCTCGTAGTCTTCAATGGCCACATCTCCTCTATTGAGGAACTCGGGCAATCTTTTGGAGTTATTGGCCCTTGTTAATCGAACAGTGATATTATCCGGGTCTTTTTTTATGGCCTTATCCATCAAGGCGATACCCTTATTGGCGTAAGACATCTTTTTCATCGGGTTCCATGTGGTGTTGGCCATCATGGTCGTAGAATTACCCAAATAGCATAAGACCTCGAAATCGTTTTGATTCATTTTATAGGCCCGGGAGAGCGTATCAACTGATTGAGGAGCAAATTTTTTCGCATCATCCCTTGCTTTGACGCCATAGGCGATACCGAGTGCCTTGAGTGCCTCAAAATCATCCGGTTTTTGATTAAGCCTTTTCTCGAATTCATTAATCTTTGCTGTTAACTTTGATTCACTCATTTTATTGAATTCCGACCAGTCTTTGGCCATTGAAACGGTCATAAATAAAATGGTTGCTACGAAAATGATTCCCATTTTTCCAAGAAGGCGAAAATCATTTTGTTTTTCCATTCGTTTCCTCCTTTGATGATGTAAATGGTTTGATTGCTGAATTGGATAGGATGATAAAGAATGGGGAAAAGGCCCGCTATGGGAATCCGATGAAACGCATGATCAAGGGATGAACGGCAGATTATGGGGATGAATGGAGGCAAAAGCCTCAAACGGTCGAGGCCTCTTGGTCCACACAACGGTGCTTTTGAATCTGCCGCAGCCAATCATCCCACAAAATTTCCCTGCTTTTTAGATGTCAAGATGCGCATGGATTCAAAAAGGTTGCCGGTTGCGAAAAGCGATGGATGGTTCTGAAAAAATTGAAGTTAGGCAGGAAATAAGTTGGTCAATAAAGATAAGGGGAAGGGGTCAGATTTCCGGTTCCAACAGCCTCTTAATCCGCTGGGCGTTCTTTTTCCCATAATCGAAATACTTTTTCATTCTTGTTTCCTTGATTATCTATTGCTGATGATATCTATTCCCGCATGGATCATATCTTGAAAGGCCTTGTCACAATCGCCCGGATTCAATTCTACGCCTCGCACGCCTTGTTTGATGACGGTTGTTTTGAACCCAAGTCCCTGGGCATCCAGTGCCGTAAATTTTACACAATAGTCCGTCGCCAGCCCAACGATGAACACCTTCTCCACCCCCTCCTCTTTCAAATAGGGGCCAAGGCCTGTATCCTGTTGATGCCCGTTGTCAAAAAATGCACTATAGCTATCAATCGCAGGATCTGTCCCTTTGGGAAATATTTTATGGATTCCATTGGTATTCAGCCCTTGGGCGAACTCCGCTCCGGGTGTTTCCATCACACAATGGTCCGGCCAGAGAATCTGTTCGAGACCATTGAGTATGATGATATCACCCGGTTTTTTCCCGGGATGCTGACTGGCGAAGGAGCCATGATCATGAGGGTGCCAGTCTTTGCATGCCAGGACCAGACCAAACTGGGGAATCAATTCATTTACAACAGGGATAATGGCATCCCCCTCTGGAACAACCAATGCCCCACCCGGCAAAAAATCCTTTTGTATGTCAACGAGTATTAATGCTTCTTTCATAATGACCTCCCTCTTCTATATTTTGTTCACATCTCGAAGATAAATCCCTTCTTTACCCTATTGCGATACTTGTAATCATTAAACCGATAAAGCCGGGCCGCTCGATGGGCCACATCGGTTTCAATCTCATCCAGTTCATCCAGTATCCCCATTTTTAACATCTTTTTCCTAAAATTCTGCTTATCCAGTTTACGATTCAGGATCTTTTCATACATCCGTTGAAGCTGTCGCAAAGTAAATCTGGGGGGGAGTAATTCAAACCCGATGGGTTGATGCCGGATCTTCCCTTGCAGGCGGTCATAGGCGACACTTAGGATTTTTTTATGATCAAAGGCCAAGGGAGGTATATTGTCGATATCAAACCAAGCGGCCCTTCGTGCATCCGTAGATGCGTGTACCTTATGTTCCGCTAGGTTCACCAAGGCAAAATAGGCCACGGTTACCACATGTTCCCGCGGATCACGATTCGGGTCGCTAAATGTATAGAGTTGTTCTAAAAAGACATTTTTCAGATTGGTTTCTTCTTCCAGTTCACGCATGGCGGTCTTTTCCAGGGGTTCACCTACTTGGGCAAACCCCCCAGGCAATGCCCATTGCCCTGCAAAGGGTTCATTGTCCCGTTGAATCAACAAGACTTTCAGGTTTTCATCATCCAGGCCAAAAACCACACAATCGGCCGTCAATGCGGGCCTGGGATATTTATAGGCGAAGGCCATGGGAAAAGAGGTCCTTTCTGAGCGTATTGTTTAAATTTAGCATAGTGTCATCATTACACTATAATAAAGAAAAGAAAGAGATAAAATGAAAAACCGGGCTTACGAAGCCGTCCAACAACTCGTTCTCTCTTGGGGGAGAGGGCTGGGGTGAAGGTGTAAGTCCTTGAATTTAAACCCTCTCATCTAACCTCCAATGTGGCTGACTTAGGCAAAATCTTATCGGTCCTGCCGTCACCCCAGCAGAGGCCGGGGTCCAGAAGACTTCGGAAAACCTGGCGCCGGAATGACATCAGGGACTGACGCGTCTCAATTAGGAGCTTAAGTCAACAGCATTGCAAATAATCTCTCCTCCCCAAGGAGGAGGAGATTTAGGTTATCAGACAGAGGTAGTACGTCCGGTTTTTAAAAAGGGTAAGGATATTTTACTAAGAAGATATTCTTCGTTGGAGGACATATAAATTGAAAATTATTCCAACACCTTTCGCAGATTGATAAAATGGCTTCGATCAAAATCCATGGCCTTAAAAAAAGATAGCAAGTCGACCGAATCCCATCTAACGGATGTGAATATGTTTTGGATACCTTTTTCCTTGCAAAAGCGAAAAATCTCAGTAGCAAGGCTTTTGCCGATTCCTTGCCCCATGTATTTGGGGTCTACGCCAAGCATGGCTATCCATGCACCTTTATCAATGCCAAAACCACCTGAAAGAATATAACTGATCATATATCCAACGACATTGCCATCGTATTCAGCCACAAAACTGACCGCACCCCTTCCCTGGGATGCTTCTTCGCAAATGCGTTGAAAATTGATTGGCGTCGGGGTTTTGACAATGGATTTGTAGATTCTATCAACTATCCCGGCATCTTCTTCCTTCATTTCTCTTATTATGAGATTATCCATTGGTCCGGTCCTTTCAATTAGGTATTAGTCAATGCGAATGATTTTAACCTGGTGACCAACCCAATCCGGTGGGAGATAGACTCGCCCGCTATTGCCGCTCAATTTGACCTCTTTTTCGATCATCTCTTCACCGTATACTTCAAACTTTACCCTTCCTTGGTTTGATTCAAGGGTAGAGTCTTTTTCATCTTTTGTTTTATTCTGGTTATCCACGTCATTTACCCCGTTATGGACTTCCTGAGTTGGATAAAGAGGTTGAGTATCCAAGCCTTTTTTTGATTACAAGCGGTTTTTAAATAAAGTATCAGAGTGATTGAAAAATTGGATTTTATGATTCTCTTTTAATTACATTTTAGCTATAAAATAACTGTAAAAGAAGGATTAAAATCAGTCAAGTGAAAAAGGATGCTTGAATTTTTATCGAAAATGGTCTTCTAAAATTTGCTATTTCCGTTTAATGTTGCTAAAATGCCTTCCGATCATTTTCATCATTCTTCAAGGCATTTAAGCAGCCCATATGCCCATTCTACAGCTTTCGGCATGAAAGAATAACGCAGGAAAATCCCGAGAGAAAATGGAGATAAGCACCCTCGAAAAGGTTATGGAAGGTGAACGGATTAGAAGGGTGGGTGTCGAAAAGATTAAATATAAGGTGGAGGCAGTACGTTAATATGCAAGAGAAAAAACAATACCTTTTTTTGAGTCTGGGCATTTTCGTATTCATCTTATGGGGCTTAGGCTGTAGCTCCACACCCGAGCCGGTCAAGGAACCCGTCCCTGAATGGATCGAGTCCATGCCGGAAGATGATGCTTATTACTATGCCTTGGGTGTTTCAGGTCCAATGCCACGGATAAACGATGCATGGGATCAGGCTATCAAACGCGCACGGGCGGAGTTGGGGCGATTAATTTTTACTCATGTAAGGAGCAGTGATTCCATCATAGCCTCCACGAGAGGCGAATATGTCCAGCAAATTGTTGAAATCCTTTCTGATGCTGAATTGAATTACACGGAAGTGATTGAGCGCTGGTTTGATCAACAAGGTTCCTACGGATTTCCGGAACACTGTTATGTTTTGGTCCGCTTGGAAAAGAAAAAGGCAGAGTCTATACTAAGGAGTGTTAAGTAGTCCCAATCCCGATGCCATGACCTAGCTTTTTACTACAATTCTCTTTACAAAAAGGTTATAATTACCTTAATGTTTCATCTTTATTATGGAGGAAGTAATGAAGAACAGAGGTCTTCGTCGAATCACCTGGTGGATTGTTATGTTTGGCATAGTAGCCTTGTTTATAGGGTGCTCGTCAACCCCAAAAGTCAGCCGCGTGGATACGGACACAACCATTGATGTGAGCGGGCGATGGAACGATGCCGATTCAAGGATGGTCTCGGATGAAATGATCCAAGATTGTCTTGATAATCCATGGCTGGAGCGTTTCAGAACCAGTAACAAAGGAAAACCACCTACCATTGTCGTAGGCATGGTGCGCAATAAGAGTCATGAGCATATCAATGTCGAGACCTTTATGAAAGACCTTGAGCGAGCCCTGATTAATTCCGGGAGAGTTCAGTTCGTTGCATCCAAGGGAGAGCGTGGCAGTATCCGTGATGAGAGGCTGGATATGGCCAAGCATGCCTCAGAGGATACCATGAAGGGACCGGGTGAAGAGGTTGGCGCCGATTTTATGTTGATCGGCTCCATCAATACCATTCGAGATGAGGCCGGCGGTACGGCGGTCATGTACTATCAGGTTGATCTTGAACTCATCAATATGGCCAATAATATCAAGGCATGGATCGGACAAAAAAAGATCAAAAAAGTGATTCAACGATCGAAATTGAAATGGTAGGATGAATCATCTCTATAAGGAAAAAAAGAACAATCTTATGAAACGGTTTTCTTTTCCGGCTCTTATTTTGTCGTGTCTATTGATTGTTTCATGTGCTCCAAGCCTAAAGCATTATCCGAATATCAATCAGCATCTTATTAAGCAAGATTATGACGGTGCATACAAGATCGTTCAGGAAAGCAAGAAGACTTACGCCGAGCGAAATGCTGTTCTTTATTATTTGGATGAAGGGATTATTTCCCATTATGGAGGCCACTACGATGTGAGCAACCGGAGTCTCTCAAAGAGTGAGAGCATGATGGAAGAACTATATACCAAATCAATATCGAAAGAGGCGGCAGCCTTCATGATCAGCGATAATACCGTCCCGTATCGAGGAGAAGATTTTGAAAGGGCTTTGGTGAACCTCTTTATGGCCTTGAATTATGTTGGGATGGGATATTGGGAGGATGCTCTTGTTGAAGCGCGCAGGGTCGATAATGTCCTCAATGTCATCAACAGCTACTATGGAGAAGATGAAAAAAATGTCTATAAAGAGGATGCATTTATTCGTTTCATAATGGGGGTGCTGTATGAGGCCGAGGCTGAGTGGAATGACGCCTATATTTCATATAAAAAATCGCGGGATATCTATGAAACCGACTATCTGCCCAATTACGGCATTTCTCCCCCGGTTCTTGTGATTGAAAATCTAATGTCTTTAACAAAGGCCTTGGGGTATTATTCAGAATTAATTGAATTACGAGAAAAATATCCACAGGTCAAGGTGGTGGATCTGTCCGAAAAACAGAAAAACGCTGAGATTTACATCATCCATTATAATGGGCTCGGCCCGGAAAAGATTGAAAAATATTTTCTTATTCCTATGCCAGATGCGTATATCATGAAGTTTGCCTACCCCGCATTTCAAAAAACGGGGTATCAGATTGCCCAGGGAAATGTTTTTCTTCAAAACCAGGCGGCTGAACCTATCTATGCATCTTCCACGGTTATGATGGAAGATATTTCATCCCTTGCCGTAAAAAATCTCGAAAACCGAATCGGCAGAGTGAAGGCAAAGGCCGTTGCAAGGGCTACAGCCAAATATCTGGCCACCAAGGCGGCGGAGAATGAGGCGGAAAAAAGAGGCGGCCTCTTGGCCGGTTTGGTGACCCGGACGGTCGCTAATGTGGCAAGTATCGCTACGGAGCAGGCTGATCTGAGACACTGGCGGCTGCTTCCCGCCGAAATCAGGGTAGCCAGGGTGATGGTTCCACCAGGCACGTATCATGGCAACATTCGATTTGTGAGTGCAAGCGGATCTACCATTCAGACCAGCGAGATTCAACCGTTCGACGTAAAGGGTCAACAGAAACATTTTTTGATATTCAGAACATTGCAATAGATTTTTTAAAATATTTGTTTTATATATTATGCTCTATACATTCTTTGTGATGACCTGTCGGGGAAGATTATGGAAATGAGGATATTTAGATCCTTTTTTTTCGTGTTCCTTTTAATCACCGTTATTGGAACCGCTTGCGCAAGTCGGCCTGACGTACCTAGAGACGCTATTCGCGAACGGGCGGATAAGGCCTTTGATGATATTAGCGATGAAGAAGGCAGCGGAAAATCATCTTTGCGGCCCAGTGAACCAACCCCCCCAAGACCCTCCAAGCCTTCACCCGAACAAAATAATCCCAAACTTGAGGTCCAGAAGGGAAAGCGGCCGGCCTGGATTGATCAGCCCAACACGCAATTTCCCATATCACAATACCTGACCGGTGTGGGGTATGGTCCCGCGCGGAAATCGGCGGAGGGGAATGCCCATGCTGAGATCGCCAAAATTTTTTCTAGCACCATTGATTCGCGTACTCGTACCTATCAGGGATATATCCAAACCGACGTGCAAGGAAAGTCCAGCACCGAACAGACCCTTAGCATGGAAGAGATCACGGAGGTTTCCACTCAAAAGGTCCTTTCCGGTGTAAGGATCGCTGCTGTTTATGAGGAAGAGGGTTCGGAGCCGATCTTTTATGCACTGGCTGTTTTGGAGCGCGAGCAATCCGCGAAAATCCTCGAAGACAAGATTCGGGAATTGGATCGGGGGATCCAAAGACTTATTGATAAGGCCGAGGGGTCAAGTGATAATCTTTCAAAGATCAAGTATCTAAAGCAAGCTATTCAGCAATTTGTGCTTCGGGAAGCCCATGATTCCGAGTTTCGCATTGTGAATCTGGCCGGGCAAGGCATTCCATCACCTATTTATTTTTCGGATATCAAAAACCAGTTGGAATCGATCCTATTCAGGGGTTTTTTTGTAGGCGTATCGGTCTCTGGTGATCGATCCAAAGATATTAGAGATGCCCTGGTTGAAGGTCTCAATCAAGAAGGATTTGCCGTTTCGGATGATCTTAGCAGGGCTAATGTGCTGATCAAGGGCAACGTCGCCATAAAACCTTTGGATAAAGGAACACCGGAATGGAAATACGTTGAATGGCGCACCCATTTTGAGTTGGTGGATAAGAAAGGAGGGGAAGCCGTGTTTGGAAGTATCAATAAAAACGGGCGTCAGGGCCATATCACCCTCCAACAGGCGGAAAACCGAGCGGTTGGAACCATCCGCAAGGCGTTGACTGAGGAAATCGCCAGGGACGTGAGGCAATATATATTTTTCCAATAATAAAATATGTTTTATTTCATTGGAATAAAACATATTTTATATCAATCGACAAAAAATAGGGAGAAAAGTATGAGAGGGAGAAAAGTTATCTTTGCTTTTTCATTGATGTTTATCGTCCTTTGTATCATATCGCATGTTTATGCCACCCCTTTAACACCTAAGGTGCTTTATCAGAAAATAAGCCCCGGGGTGGTCTTTATATATGCGGCACAGAGTTCCGAAGGGGGCAGTGCCGGGACAGGGTCCATTATCAGTCAAGACGGTTATGTGATTACCAATGCCCATATTTTTACCCAGGAAGGATCAAGAGAATTGGTCTCAAATATCCAGGTTTTTCTAAAACCGGAAAGGATTACCGGAAATCCTCGGGAAGACCTTGTGAGGGGTTATAAAGCCAAAATCGTAGCGTATGATATTCCTTTGGATCTGGCCCTTTTAAAGATCATTGATTTTGATCTTCCTGTGGATCTAGTCAATTTTGGAGACTCGGATATCGTGGAAATAGGTGATCAAGCTTATGCTATTGGTCACCCGGAGCAAGGCGGTTTATGGAGTCTGACAACTGGTGTGGTGAGTGCCGTTAAGGCCGATTATGCCGGTGTCCCCGGGAAGGACCTGTTTCAGACGGAGGCCAGTATCAACAGGGGCAACTCCGGTGGCCCGCTTCTCAATGAAGAGGGACTCATGATCGGTATTAACTCATTGATCGCCCGGAAGGCGGCTGATGGTTTGACCATTACTGATGTGAATTTTTCCATCAAATCCAATGTGGCGATTAGATGGCTGAATGGTTTAGGATACCGTATTTCGGCTTTAAGACCTGCGCCACCGCCCCCGGAGCGGATGGATACTAAAGAGGCTCAAGAGCAACCTCCTATGAAGGCCGAACCGGTTCAGCCGAAAGATGAGCCTTCACCCCCGGAGCCGAAATCTGAACCAGAACCTAAATCTGAACCCAAAATAGCGACACCGACAACGCCTCCAAAGGAGGATTCAAAACCAGATGAGCCGGAGCCGAAACAGACGCCTGAGCAGGATAACGGAAAGATATTGACGGAAAAGAAACCTTATAACATGGATGAACTCATCGCAGGGATGAAAGAAATGGAAGATATGATGGATGAAATGAGAGGTAGGATCAACCAATTTAAAAATAGGAGGTAAAAATGAAAGGAAAAGGTTGGAAAGTATTAGCAGTAGTATTGGGTATTGGGTTGTTGTTTTTTATTGGATGTGGTGGAAAGGAAGCAGCTCCGGTAGCCACTGGACCGGCTTGGGTTATGAAAGGAAGCGGTGCTTTTGATACGGATAAAGGTAAGGTCTTTTATGGCGTGGGTGTCGCATCCGGGATCAAAAATCGAGCCCTGCTCATATCCACGGCAGATAATCGAGCCCGGGCGGAGATCGCGAAGATCATGGAAACCTACGTGGCGGTCCTGGCCAAGGATTACATGGCTTCGACTACAGCGGGAGATATGTCCGCAACGTCTGAAGAGCAACACGTGGAACAAGCGTTAAAAACCTTTTCCAAGACCACTCTTCACGGAGCCCAGATCATCGACCATTGGATGGATCCATCAGACGGTTCATATTTTGCGCTTTGTGAGCTGGATTTGGTATCCTTTTCAGACGCCTTGGAAAAGCATAAAGAATTGGATGCCAAGGTAAGGGATTACGTGAGAAGAAATGCCGAAAAGATGCATGAGCAACTCGAAGAAGAAGAAATGAAACGCTAGCGTTTACGATATGGGCCACCAATATGGTGGTCCATATCAAAATCGATATCCCATCGACAAATTGACCGCTTCGCTTTCCCATTTCACTTCATTCAGTCTGGTCTCGCTGGTGGTCTCATTGGAAAAAAAGACCCTGTCTGTTCCCGGCTCTGTCGACCAGTCGTGCCTGACATAATTCAGCCCGATGGTCCAGCGTTTATTCAATGCCTTTTCAAACCCGGCCTTTAGTGTGGTGCCTTGTCCGTCCGCATCATGCATAAAGCTTACAGGGTGTTGAAAGTCTTGCCTGAGGTTCCAATCCGCCTCTGCGCTATAATCCGCGTCATGATATTCTCCGGATAATGTAAAGGTAGTGGTATGCGTAACACCAATGATAATATCAATACCAGCAAACATACTTTGCCATTCGGTCTGATAAGTGCTGTTTAAGCCACTGAGGTCCGCGATTCCGTAAGTCTGGGTCCCGTTGGTGATACGTAGGTTTTGTTCATGATAAGCCAGGCCCACAAGCGGGGCGATATGTAAGCGTTTTTTGAAAAAACTGAAGACATATCCCATCCCCATGCTCAGATCAAAGGTGTTGTCATCATGGGCCTCTGATTTGGACTCCGAGAACATATCATTTCTATTGTCTTCATGATAATCCGAATCGATACATTCACCACGAATAATATCACCATAAAAAACGGAACCCTTTAGATATATTTGGTTCACAAAGATTTGCGCGTTTATTCCGGCCTGGTATATGACCAGATTGTTATATTCAAGCTCCGAGAGGATATTCGGGTTCTCACCATTCAAATCACCTGCAATGTTCCAGACCAGATTATCTCGGCGATATCCGATAGCAGGACGCATCTTGATATCCACATTGAACCGGTCATTCTCGCCATGAAAATCCAAGGCATGGCAATAATGGAAATCAAGTAAGAGAAAAGTTAGAAAGATGATTGCTAATGTCTTTAATGGTGAAGATTTTATTTTCATGAATGAACTTCTGTCGGAACTTCAATAATACATGGCTTTCAGGGGTGATTCAAAGAAACTGCAAATTTTATTCCATGGGTCATGTCATAGTGGATGACATTAAAAGAATCGTCAGTATAAAAGGACCGATCTCTCTGAGGTATAGGCTCTATGAGCCGGAAACCAACCAGCACGTTTGGGGAGAGGCCTTTTTTGACAAAGAAAAAGCCCCTTTGAACCCTTGGTTTTACCGCAGAAGGATCAAAGGGGATAGATAGCAATTAACATCAAATAGTTTGAATAATGTAGTGACACTTAAATGGCGTTTTCACCCCCAACCTTACCCTCCCCCCCCGCTAAGGGGGAGGGAAGGGAAATAAAGGGGATGGATGTGTCAATTTATAGACGTAGGGTGTTATTCGTCCACGGGTTCACCTTCGCTGTATAATAGGTCTACATCCATGGGCATATCACCCATGCCATGGTCCGCAAAATCGGGAACCGTTGAAAGATCAACATCATCTGCCAATGAAATATCCGGTAACCCTTCTGTCTCGTCGGTCACCATCAAGAACTGGCTGATCTCCAAGGGCTTGAGCAGGTATTCGGTTCCTTCAACGGCATCCACCAATTCCGTTCCGGCCGCTAGATTAATGATCTTATTTGCGATGGTTTCATTCATGGTCCAGTCATTCTTTTCCAGTTCCTCATACATCTCTGGCATACCAAAGAGCCATCCATCAAATTGGAGTGAAAGTGTTTTTTCCTCTTCCGCGGCATTTAGTGCGACGATGGAATCGAACCTGACCGGGTCATCCAGGAGCTTGTAGGTCTCTCCATCCTCTTCCATCAGATAAGTGACAGCACCCCATCCGCCTTCTGCATTATATTCCCAGTTAAAAGCGGTGGTGACGCCGCTGATCACTGCTTCAACGCCCCATACATTGCTCACAATACCGCCGACTTCCACACCTTCGTTAGGATCGCCATTCTGGTCTTTATCATTATCACCTATGGTTTTATATACCAGCATCATATAGTTCTCGTTATCCGGGTCTGTGATAAACTGATAAGTAGAACTGCTATCCGGATTCCATGGATCTTGGAATGTAAGGTCATCCGGGCTATCACCCAAGATCTCGGTTATATTATTGGGATTTAAGGCGGTTTGAAGTTCAATTTGACATGTTGTCTCTTCGCCTGTGTTTTTCCGGACCACAAAGTTGGCGCCCTGCATGTTGATGTAAAGTTCCCTGTTTTCCGGTAAAATAAAATCAATGTCATTTTCGCCGAATTCAGGTGTCCAGGTCATCTGATTAAAGTTGATAAGCTCTTTTTCCACCCAACCGGTGGCACCGGTCCCGGTATAGGCGACATAGATCTGCCCGCCCATCCATACCCAGAGCTGATCGCCATTTTCCGGCTCCAATTTGACCCTTGGGGTGTTCACGATTATGATCGGGCCGAAATCGCCAAATTCCTCTGTGGCCTCATAAAAACCGGCCCCGCTGTTTTCGTCACTGGCTTGCTCATAAACATAGGTCTTATTCTGCATGAGTTCATTATCCCACCCATTAATGTGAACCTGTTTCCTGGTGTCGTTGGCTCCTACCACCAATGAATTGAGGCCGATTTCCGCATCGAAATCAATCGGTGTCTCGGCGCATTCCGGCGGAAAGGTCTCCCAATTCATCCGCGGGCAGTGATACCATTTTTCCGTCGCTGCATCATAGGTCAGGTTATAGCTATTATCGATCCAGATCTCCACCGGGATGTCCTTGATATCATCCAGGGATGCATCCACATAGGTTCGTTTGGTCAGGGTTCCATTAAACGTAGGTCCCACAATATAGGTTTCGGGTTCGGCATTTGGATCAAAGTCCTCACGGGTCACTTCAGTGCCCTCCTCAACGGTCCCCCCGCTTTGGGTCCAGAGTTGATGGCGCCCTTGCCAGGCCCCATAATAGGCCCGTTTGGTGATCCCATTGTCCGTCCACATGATGGGGAATCCAAAGGACTTGGATTTCATGATATTTTCTCCGGTTTCGGCATCAAACACACCGTACCGATGGGTCATCTCCACGATCTCGTTTCGGTCTTTGTAAACTGTATCATTATCCCCTTCTTTTACGGCCAAGTAATCTTCATTGTAAGAATAATATGCTGAAATCATTGGAAATTCGGTGATGTCCTCTTCGGCATCAGGTCCATACACCGCTTCCCAATCCGGGAATGAGACCTTTCCATACCCTTCTGTTTCGGATCTGTACATAATGCCTGCCATCTCCACGGGGAGCCCTACCTCGCTGCCAGGACCCGATTCTACAAATTTTTCATGGACCTTGATGACCGCAAGCCCGTCATCATTGACCGTACAAGATGCGGCAAAAAAGTCATTTTCCGGGTCATCATTAAAGCTGACGTTTAGATCCCATTCGCCATAGTCGGCATATGAGCCGTCATCGTTTCGTGTGGGTGGCTCATATATCTTAAACTCGCCCTTGACCAGTTGTGTGCCTTCTTCAGTCGCCTCTTCGATCCAGGCGCGGACGCGAAGGGCCGGTTCGCCATCCACAGTGATGGCATCTGATTGGACTACCCAGCACTCCAGGGTTTTTTGATCCACACCATTATTTTTTTCCTCCCAGGCCACCATGGTCTTGTATGGACCGTTACCAACTTCATTGGCGTAATTGGTTTGGGCCAAGGCCTTTAATACTGTCTCAAGAGAAGAAAACTGTTCCAAGGAATGCTCTTCCACATATTTTCTAGTCACGGCATTGGAATAATCCGTCCCTGAGTCCGTGGCTGCCCTGGCAATGGAACGTAAGGCTCGAATCGTGTTTAGAGAGGCCGAGTTATCCTCCGCATCTGCCTTGACGGGGACCGATGATATCTCCGTAGGCATCTCATAACTGGCTACTTCGGAGCTGCTATCGTTGCTTGAGCTGCTACTCGAACTGCTTCCGCTGTTACTACTGCTTCCTCCGGATGCAAAAAGGCTAAAAAGTCCAAAAACAACAACAAGTACCAAGGCCAGTGATTTAAACGCTGATCCCCAGTACGGCCCCCAGGCGTTGACGCCCTGATTCCGCATTCTCCCTTTTTTCATGCTTTTTTGTTTCATTTTTTTTCTTACCCCCTGAATGATTTGTTATTTCGCCGATTAAAAAGGCCGAACCTGCACCCAGCCCGATGGCGATAATATCCAATACATCATAGGTTCCACCCATGAAGTAATTGCTAAATATGTCTGAAAAAGACATCAACCGGCCTATCTGATCCCCAAAAAATTGACCGATTTCAAAAAGTAGATCAGTCAAAAACCAAAATAAGCATATGGCCCCCCTTTGCCTTTGGGTGCTGTTCGGAAACAGGGCCATACAGATCAAGGTAAAGGCAAAAGGATGTAAGAAATCGGGTAGACATCCACCAATCATTTCATGAACGGAGATCTTAAATGGGATAACGCCCATAAGCTGATGAATCCTAGACCCCAGGTAAGAAGACCCTGGAGGTCGATAAAGGATATATATGAATAGCCCCATAAAAAGGGCCATTAAACCGATAGCAATTTGTATTTGATGTCCTGAAATCTTGGTCTTCATATTTCACAATGCTTGGCGATACCATTTTCAATAAAACAGGCGGGTATAGCTATCAAACGTCCCCAGAGGTATTTTTCGGCATTTGGGAAAAAATCTTTAGTAGAAATGGAAATTTCTATCAAAAAAAGAAAGGATGAACTCAGGGTATATGGGATATGGGGTTTTCGGTTGTTTTCTTGCGTCTGTTTTGATATCTTGCTGATACATTTCATTGACGGATACAGTTTCATACCAATGGAGGTGTACAATGGCAAAACTGACTGGAAAGGCGGTTATTGCGCAAGGGGGCGGTCCCACCGCAGTTATTAATCAGAGCCTGGTGGGGGCGATTTTGGAGGCCCGGAAATTTCCTGAAATCACTAAGATATATGGTGCCCGGCACGGGGTAAGAGGCATACTGGAAGAGGATTTTATTGACCTTACCCAGGCCACCACCCATAATCTAGAAAGGGTGGCCTTCACACCAGGCTCAGGGCTTGGGTCCACGCGTGATAAACCCGATGAAGACTATTGCAGGAACATGTTTCGGATCATGCTTGCTCACGAGGTCAGGTATTTCTTTTATATCGGCGGCAATGATTCAGCCGATACATGCCGGATCGTGGATGAGCAGGCCAAGGCCGCCAGCTATGAACTCAGGTGTATTCATATCCCCAAGACCATTGATAACGATCTGGTGGGTACGGACCATTGCCCGGGATATGGTTCGGCCGCAAAGTTTGTGGCCCATGCCTATACCGGCGTTAACCTGGATGTTCGCGCCATACCCGGCGTCTATATCGGGGTGGTCATGGGGCGACATGCCGGTTTTTTGACGGCAGCCTCGGTTTTTGCCAAGCGGTTTCCCGATGACGGCCCGCATTTGATCTATCTCCCCGAACGAGTATTCAACCCCGAACAATTCGTTAAGGATATACAGGATGCCTATGATCAATATGGTTATGTGGTAATCGCCGTTTCAGAAGGGATCGGCAATGAAGAGGGTAAACCCATCATTGCCACTCTTAAATCCGGTGATGGTGATATTGAAAAGGATTCCCACGGGAATATCCAGCTCTCGGGCACGGGGGTGTTGGGTGATTTATTGGCCGATCTGGTAAGGAAGAACACGACCATCAAGAGGGTACGGGCGGATACATTCGGGTATCTTCAGCGGTCTTTTTTCGATTGTGTCAGCGAAACGGATTTTCATGAGGCACGTGAAGTAGGTGAAAAGGCCGTGCAGTTCTCGGTGTGGCATGATGTGGACGGGTCGGTGGCCATCGTGCGTGTGGGGGACTATGCTGTTCAATATGATCTGATCCCCTTAACCGATGTGGCTGCCAAGACCAAGACCATGCCGGATGAATTTATTAATGAGCAGGGTAATGGGGTGACAGAGGCCTTTAAAAGTTATGCCGGCCCATTGATCGGGAATCTAAACCCTATCGACCATATTGCCGCCCCAAAGGTGCATAAGATTGTTCAAGGTTGATGATGCGATTGAAACGATTGATAGCAGTCAGCTTGGATAAATTGAACCGCAGAATATTGAATAAGGAATTTTGAATGATGAATGAATTTCTTGATCATTCAGCGATTTTTTATTCGATATTGGATATTCAAACCATTTAGATTGAGAGGTGCCCTATGATGACCAGTTATAAAGAATTGGGTTTGGTGAACACGAAAGGGATGTTCAAAAAGGCCATGGCCGGCCAATACGCCATTCCGGCATATAACTTTAACAATCTGGAGCAACTCCAAGCCATTATCCTTGGTTGTGCGGAGTCGGATTCTCCGTTTATCCTTCAGGTCTCATCCGGGGCCCGTAAATACGCCAACCAGACGCTATTGCGCTATATGGCCCAAGGGGCAGCCGAGTTGCTCAAGGAATTGAATCCCCACCTCAGATTTACCCTCCATCTGGATCATGGTGACACCTTTGAATTATGTCAATCATGTGTGGAGGCGGGTTTCTCATCGGTGATGATCGATGGTTCCCATCTCCGGTTTGATGATAACATCACCTTGACCAAAAAGGTTGTGGAATATGCCCATCCATATGATGTGACCGTGGAGGGAGAGTTAGGGGTTTTGGCCGGGATCGAAGATGATGTGGAGGCTGCTAAATCCATTTATACCCAACCGGATGATGTGGAGGAGTTTGTGGGTAAGACGGGTGTGGATTCATTGGCCATCTCGATCGGTACCTCCCACGGCGCCTATAAATTCAAACCCGAACAATGTACACGTAATGAGCAAGGTGTGTTGGTGCCTCCACCCCTGCGTTTTGATATCCTTAAGGAGATCGAGAAACGCATCCCCGGCTTTCCCATTGTCCTGCACGGGGCGTCTTCTGTGCTCCCCAAATATGTGGAGATCATCAATCATCATGGAGGCAGCCTGAAAGCGGCAGTCGGCATCCCTGAAGAACAGATCAGACAGGCCGCCAGGTCCGCGGTTTGTAAGGTTAATATTGATTCAGACGGTCGGTTGGTGGTTACGGCCATGGTACGCAAGACACTAGCGGAAAATCCCGCCGAATTTGATCCACGGAAGTATCTAGGGCCTGCCCGTGAAGAACTCAAACAGATGATTATTGAAAAGAATAAAAACGTTCTCGGCTCCGCGGGCAAAGGCAAAGAAATTTTTGGATAGGGCCTTTTAATAATGGCTTGATTTATAAACCGAAAATTTGTAGTATCCGTCGATTTGCTATGTGAATTTTTTCACAGAAAATCAGCCGATCGAGAGGTCTATCATTATTTTCAATAGTGCTACTAGTCATACCATGCCCCCCTTGGCAACTTCATTTCACCATCTGGGGGCTGGTTATCTATCGCGGTCATTTTCCAACCTTTGTCTTTAAAGGTTTGCACAAATGAAGGTGACTAGTAGTTAGAAAAAAGGAGGACATTATGGATAAAATATTAGTCAAAGATTTGATGGTGCCTCTTGATGAATACGCATCCGTTTCTCATGAAGCGACCTTATATGATGCCGTACTGGCCCTGGAAAAGGCACAAGAGGAAATTGACAGAACAAGATATTCATACCTTCATCGTGCCGTATTGGTCTTTGATGAAAACAAAAAGATTGTCGGGAAGGTCAGTCAATTGGATGCATTAAGGGCTTTGGAGCCAAAATATAATCAGATAGGGGAACCCAGATCTTTATCCCTGGCCGGTTTTAGTCCGAACTTTTTAAAATCCATGTTGGAACAATACTCCCTTTTATCGGAACCTTTTGGGGAGATATGTCGAAAGGCCGCTCAGGTAAAGGTAAAAACATTCATGTATACGCTTTCCGAGGGTGAATACCTGGAAGAAAACGCCACCTTGAAAGAAGCCATCAATCAGTTTGTGATGGGGCGCCATCAATCCCTTCTTGTGAAAAGAGGAGAAACGATTGTCGGCGTATTGCGGCTTACGGATGTGTTTAAACATGTATTTCAAACCATGAAAACCACTTGCTCAATATAATTGGCATAGCTCTTTTTCCCCTTGAGGTATAGGAACACAAAGAGGAGGATTGAACGTTATGAGTCATGAGATGGAACATGGTACCTCCACTGGCGGCATTTTAGCGAATAAAATTTTATGGGTCTGTATCGGGGTCTGTATTTTTATTTTGGTCGGTTTCATCCTGCCGACACCACAGAGTGTGATCGAAGTTGTTGAACAATACGGATTCGCGGAGAAAATGGGCGAATGGGAGATCGCACACGATCCGGTCAGTGCGGCGCGAAAGACCATGATCGTACTGGGACTCATCCCAATGGCCGTTATCTTTTTCGCGACCGAGGCCATACCCATTGGATTAACAGGACTTTTGATGCCTCTTTTGGCCTACTTCCTTCACCTCCTACCCCAGAAGATGATTGGACAGTCCATGGCAGGAGATGCTCCTCTGTTCTTGCTCGGAGTATTGGCCATGGGTGTGGCCGTGGTGGATGTGGGGATGCATAAACGGTTAGCCAGTTGGATACTTGGTTGGACAAAAGGCTTTTTCGTGCCCATTTTTGTCTTATGTATCAGTATGGCCGTAATCGGCTCTTTTATATCGGCCCATGCCATGTGTGCATTCATGACGCCTGTCATGGCCGCGGTCTATTACGGGGCTGTGGCCGCCAACAGCAGAGGCGGTAGGTTGGAGCATGATCCGGCCCTAGCCAAGTTTTTGCTTTTTTCCCTTTGTTTCGCCCTGAACGTGGGGGGGGTGGGGTCTCCGGCAGCAGGGGGACGCAATGTGATCATGATGGGGTTCTGGAGCGAATACAAGGTGCCCATGGATTTTTTCACCTGGATGAAATACGGCCTACCCCTGGTACCCATATTAGGGGTTGTGGTGGCGGTTTACATGCTGGTCCTGTTTGGACGAAAGATTAAGACCAAAGATCTTACGCCGGGCCTTTTGGCCATTAAAGAAGAAACCAAAAGGATGGGGCGAATGACCTATCCGGAGTATGTCACATTCGGCATGCTTCTTCTTATCCTGGTGCTTTGGATCATCGGGGGTGAAGAACTTGGTTTGGGTGGCCCCTCGCTCTTGGCACTATTGATCCCGGTGCTTTTTCGAACCACGGATTGGAAAAAGATTTTGGGAGGCATATCATGGGATGCGTGGTTCATGTATTGCGGGGCCTTAACCCTCGGCGCCCTTCTTAAGGAGAGCGGGGCCGCGCTTTGGTTGGCGCAGAGTTTTTTAAAAATCCTGAACGCCGTGGGTATAAGTTCCGGTTTCGGCCTATGGGTGGGACTTTCCGGTCTCTCGGGCCTGATAACGAATTTTATGTCCGATGCCGGGACCACAGCCCTTTTGGGGCCTATAGTAATCCCCATGGGGATCATGACCGGGGTACCTGGCGAACCATGGGCCGTGGGCCTGGGCGTGGCCTTTGCCACGTCGTTTGCCCATTTCCTGATCGTGGGCACACCGAATAACGCCATTGTGTATGGCTTGGGCGTGTACCCGGATACCGGTGAAAAGATGATCCACCCCATGGATTTCCTGAAATATGGTTTTATTCTCTTTATTCTTTCCATGTTAATCGTCTGGGTAGTCGGGTTTTTGGTCGTCTATAATATTGTCGGATTTCCGGAAGGTATCCTGGAGACCGCCCGAGGTGTAATGGCCAGTGGAATCAAGTAAAAATGCCGAGGCTTGATGTTCCTGGTGCATCAAGCCTCATTTAAAATCATTCCGTGGTTAGAACCTTTAATTGGTACTATCCGCACAGATGACTTCCACACGTGCGAGGCTTCATATGTGGAAACGGATCAGCCTCCGTCTTCGAATATATTTCATCTTGGCCGCCCTTATTTTCATCACATCCTCTGGCGGTCTGGTATTGGTGTGGTACACATACCAAAGCGAAAAACTGCTTACCTATCTCATTGATAAAAATCTAGCCGCTTTCCAAGTTTCCCAGGCATTGGAGACCGCACTTGTGAACCAAAAAGGGTTTGTAAGTTATTTTTTCCTGGATGGGAATCCGGATTGGCTCAGGCAATTGGGTGAATATCGCCAGATTTTTCGAGAGAGACTAAAAGAAGCCTATGCCCTTTTGGAAGATGGTACTCAAAAAGAAGCCCTTCAACGTCTTGAAGGGGAATATAATCAATATATTGCTTTAAAGGACCAAGTTATTCATTATTACCAGATTGGAGAACGCACTTTAGGTGCGGAACTCCATAAAGGGGCACGTATCCATTTTTTTCAAACCCTGGAGCAGTGTGAAGCATATCGAGATCTTTATGCTCAAAGGATCTCTCAAATAAGAGAACAAAGCCTTATACAGGCCAGGCAATTAAGGATCATTGCGGGTTCGGCCATAGTGGCGGTTTTATTACTGAGCGTCATATTAGCTTTTATTTTGATCAGACAGATTTTAGAGCCGGTTCGTAGGTTGATCACTGAAGCAGATCGTGAAAGGATCCCCAAACCATCAGGAAATGAAGTCAAGGCACTTCATCAAAGCGTTCGTGGTCTTATCGAAGATATTGATCAAACCCATTTGGAACTTGAGAAAAGCCGTGAAAGCCTCCTCCAGTCGGAAAAGATGGCCGTGGTGGGAAAATTGGCTGCCGGCGTGGCACACAGCATTAGAAATCCATTGACTTCCGTCAAGATGCGCCTTTTTTCATTGGGTCGAACGCTGAATCTGCCTGTTGATCAAAAAGAAGATTTTGATGTCATTTCAGAAGAGATAAACCATATCGAGACCATTGTTCAAAACTTCCTGGAATTTTCCCGGCCGCCGAAACTTAAACTTCAACAGGTCAGCCCATCGGATGTGATGGATTTGGTTCTTCAATTATTGCGACATCGTTTGGAATCAAGCAACGTCGAGGTCAAGCTTCTGCGTCGAGCGAGACTTCCCGAGATCCAACTCGATCCGGAGCAGATAAAGGAGGTCTTTGTGAACCTGATTGTGAATGCCTGTGAAGCGATGGACACGGATGGGGTGATTGAGATCCAAGAGGAGGAAGCCTTTTCTCAAGCCATGGGCAGCATGGTGATTATTCGTATAAAAGATAACGGATCTGGTGTTCCTGAATCGATAAAGGAAAAGATGTTTCAGCCTTTTTATACTTCAAAGGAAGAAGGGACGGGTTTAGGCCTGAGTATCGTTCAACGGATTATTGAAAATCACCATGGAAGGGTGGAGATTTCCTCAAATGAAGAGACCGGGACGACATTCATAATATCACTTCCCTTATCATCAAAAATCACTTAGGAGAGTAGCATTGAGTAAAATCCTCATCATTGATGATGATGATCAGTTAAGGCGAAGCTTTGAGAAGCTTTTGATCCAAGAAGATTATTTTGTTGAAGGGGCGGCGTCCGGTGAAGCGGGCCTAAAAATCATCCAAACCGATCCCCCTGATGTGGTTATCTTGGACATGCGGCTGCCCGGCATGAATGGGCTTGAAGTTTTTCATTCTATCCATGATATGGATTCCAAGCTCCCCGTCATCATGATGACGGCCTTTGGAACGACTGAGACCGCCATAGAAGCGACCAAAATGGGGGCCTTTGATTATATCCTCAAGCCCTTTGAGATTCCGGATATGCTGGCCACCATTCAACAGGCCGTTGAAGCCGGCCGGTTTATGAAATCCCCGGTGGATATGAATGCCATCCCTGAAACAGCATCTAAAGAGGCATTGATTGGGCGAAGCAAACCCATGCAGGATGTATATAAGGCCATTGGGCGAGTCGCCCCTACCGATGCAACCGTACTTATCAGGGGTGAATCCGGAACCGGCAAGGAACTGGTGGCCAGGGCCATTTATCAACATAGTGCCCGTTCAAAAAAGCCTTTTTTAGTGATCAATTGCGTGGCGATTCCTGAAAACCTGCTGGAAAGCGAGCTTTTTGGTTATGAGAAGGGGGCCTTTACAGGAGCTGCTCATCGAAGGGTTGGCAAAATCGAACAAGCCCATCACGGGACGGTCTTTCTGGATGAAATCGGAGATATGCCAGCCAGTATCCAAGCCAAAATTCTTCGGCTGCTCCAGGAAAAGAGTATTGAACGGCTGGGCGGCAGGGAGACCATTCCAGTAGATGTTAGGATTATCGCTGCTACCAATAGAGATTTGGAGACCGCACTTGCCGAAGGCCGGTTTAGAGAGGATCTCTATTTTCGATTGAAAGTCGTGACCATAACATTACCCCCCTTGTTTCAGCGTCAGGATGATATTCCTCTTCTTATGGAGTATTTTCTAGCGCGGTTTGCCCTTGAAATGGGTATCGATAACCCGACGATTGACAACAGGGCCAAAGGGATATTGATGAATTATCCATGGCCCGGGAATGTGAGAGAATTGGCCAATGTTCTCCAGAAGACCCTGATATTCAACCGGGGCGCCCCCATAGGGCCTGAGGATATTACCGGTGCCTTGAGGGGGGATTTACCTATAAAAAGCGGTAATAAGGGTGTTGGAAACCAAGAGATTCGGCATTGGATTCAAGAGATACTGTCATTAAAACCTCAGAATAACCTTTTTGACTTTTGCATGGACCACTTTACCGGCATTCTTATCAGTGAGGCCCTTAACCTGACGGCCGGGAATCGCTCCCGGGCTGCAAAGCTCTTGGGCCTTTCCAGACCTACGCTTCATTCCAAGATCGAGAAATACAACATTCAGATCGAGACATCTGTTAAGGAAGAATAATTCCACAAAAGAAAATCCCCTCTGACTCTTTACAAGCTGGAAAAATTATCGACACGACCACATCTAAAAGCTTTTCCCGACATAATCGGGTTGGAAGGCATAATTTCCATATTTTCAATTGGTTAGTCTACATTCTTTCGAAGGAGTTTTTTGGCACATCCGTTGCTCATTTATGTTGAAGTCCAAACTTATATTGAATCATCAAAAAGGCCTCATTGGAGACAAATGGAAAAGCTTTATTTTGGTGAGGGATTTTCTGGGAAAGGGATGCGAACCCAGTTACGTATTGCCCAGGTGTCTTGGGCCTAGTGGTCGGTGAACGGGCAGCTTTTATGTGCGAGAGATTGAGAACCGTTTTATGCGTCCCCTTAATCATCAGTGACAAATGCGAAGGTATCATGAACTTGGCAACAGAAAAAGCCTACGATATTGATCAGTGGCGGGTGGATCTACCCACTGCCAATGCAAATCAGATTGATATGGCTGTTCATCATGTGCCGTCTTATGAAGATTTCGGTAAACGGATTGAAAGCCTTCAGGAGAAAAATGAGACTTTCAGACTATTCGCCTATTCCTTTCTCCATGATCTTAGAAGTCCGGCTATCGGGATTTATGGGCTTACCAAAAATCTAAAAGACAAATACGGTCCGGTTTTGGAAGAAAAAGGCAATAAATATTGTGATCAAATCATGAAAGCATCTGAACATATTGTGGAAATGGTTGAAAAGGTGAATGCTTATGTCGTCGCGAAGGAGGCGCCTTTGGTTCTTCAAAAAATGAAAATGGAGGAGGTGATCGAGGCGCTTAAGTTCGAATTTTCCTCGAGGCTGATGGCACGGAATATAACGTGGAAGGATATGGTTGTCTTGCCGGAGATAGTAGCGGATAGATCAGCTATTGTTAGGGTTTTCCGGAATTTTATCGATAATGCCCTTAAGTACGGCGGAGATGGTATGACCGAGATAGGCGTCGGATATAATGAAAACAAAGATTTTCATATATTTACCTTCAGCGATGATGGCTTGGGGATCCAAAAAGCAAACAGCGAAATAATATTTGACCGTTTTAGACGGATGCACACATCAAAGGAGACTGCCGGGATCGGTTTGGGTCTGTCTATCGTAAAAGAGATCGCCGAAAGACATGGAGGGCGAGTCTGGATGGAAAATGGAATGGATAAATGGGTAACATTTTATTTCTCGGTTTCCAAGTTTTTAAAGTCTGTGTAAACCATGTTTAATGAATTGTATATGAATGGGGATCATTGATAGTGAAAGAATTCACGATTCTCATCTCGGATAAAAATAGAAATGTAAGGGAATATTTGAGGCGGGAGATGGCTTCAGAGGGCTATCATGTGAGAGTGGCCAAAAACGCCTGCGAGGTCCTCGATTGCATTTACCACTTTGAACCCGTTGACCTGGTTATCCTGGATCCGGAGCTGCCGGATTCAGATAAGATCCATCTCATTGAGAAGATCAATAATAGGCTTCCCACACTGCCGGTTATTTTTCATTCATTTTCTAGGGAGGATGTTCAAGATATTG
Source organism: Deltaproteobacteria bacterium (assembly GCA_016930835.1). Taxonomy (GTDB): domain Bacteria; phylum Desulfobacterota; class DSM-4660; order Desulfatiglandales; family HGW-15; genus JAFGGA01. The sequence goes on along the minus strand of JAFGGA010000157.1, from coordinate 19,175 downwards.
ATGTATGGGGCCCCGTGAATTATGTTGAAAAGGAAGGTCGGAGTATCGAACATCTAAAAAAGGCTGTTTCAGAATTGCTTAATCATTTCGGTGAGATATCGCCCTTGATTGATAAAATATAAAGATCTTGGCTGATTGGACACTACAGGTCTAAGATGAGTCAACAAGAAAAAACAAAAAAAGATTACCTCGGGATGTTTATTAGAAGTCGGTTTTTAAGTGTTCTGCTGACCTCTATCACGCCCCTTATCCTTGTAAGCGTCATCATTCTTTTTCAATTTTATACATCTTACCATGAAAAAGTCCGTGCTCATCTTGAGACCCTGGTCAATAAGCACAAATTAAATATCGATACCTTTTTACATGAAAGGTTGGGAAATATCCGTTTTTTGGCTGAAAACCATTCTATTGGGGAGTTGAGTAATCAAGCCTTATTGGATCGCCAACTGACATTGCTTCAGGAAGAATATAATTCCGTTTTTGTGGATCTGGGAGTTATTAATGAAAACGGAATTCAGGTCGCCTATGCCGGCCCCTTCAAGCTGAGAAAGGCGGATTATTCCGAAGCGGATTGGTTAAAAAGGGCTTTGGAGAGCCAATACTTTATCAGTGATGTTTTTTTAGGTCTAAGAGGACTACCCCACTTTATTATATCCGTTAAGGTAAAATGGAATGGTCAACCTTGGATTTTAAGGGCCACCATCGACTTCATGGCCTTTAATGATCTTGTTGAAAATATCCGGATTGGGGAGACCGGATTTGCTTTTATCGTTAACCGAAGCGGTGAGTTCCAGACAAAACCCCTTTATAATATTGAACCCAAGGAAACTCCTTATATTGATTTTTTAAAAAATAAAGGTATTAATGACATACAAGTGGTAACAAAATCCAATAGCTTTTTGCGGAAAAACCTTTATGTCTCAACTTCCCTCAAGCAGGGCGATTGGCTCCTGATTTTTCAACAAAATGCATCCGATGCCTTCTCTGATTTTTATGAAGCCCTTCAGATCACATTGGTTATTATCTTACTGGGAAGTGTTGCCACCTTTATGATGGCGTTTATCCGATTTAAGAATATGACCATCAATGTGGAAAAGGCGGAGAAGGAAAAACAATTGATGAATGAACAGATCATTCAGACCGGAAAACTGGCGTCGGTTGGTGAACTCGCGGCCGGGATCGCTCATGAAATTAATAATCCGGTCGCCATTATGGTTGAGGAAGCAGGTTGGATGGAGGATTTGCTGGAAGAGGAAGAACGATCCCAGATAAAAAATCTGGATGAATTTGTCAGGGCCTTAAAACAGATAAGAACCCAAGGACATCGTTGCAAGGAGATTACACAGAAATTATTAAGCTTTGCCAGAAAGACCGATTCCCGCATTCAAGATGTTCAGATCAATGACGTGATGGAGGAAGTGGTTGCCATATCCTCGCAGCGGGCGAAATACAGCAATGTAACCCTGAATATGGACCTTCATGATATCCCGACGGTCAAGATATCGCAAACGGAGATGCAGCAGGTGTTTTTAAATCTGATCAATAATGCTCTGGATGCTATGGAAAAAAAAGGGGGTGTGCTGGATATATCCAGTCAGGTGGAAGACGGCCATATCGTTTTAACATTTGCGGATAACGGCCCGGGCATCCCGCGAGCGAATTTGGGACGGATATTCGACCCCTTTTTCACCACCAAACCGGTTGGTAAAGGAACAGGGCTGGGTCTGGCCATCTGTTATGGGATCATCAAGACCCTGGGTGGCGAGATATCGGTTCAGAGCACCGTGGATGTGGGGACCACCTTTTATGTAAAGATCCCGATAGATGTGAATGAAAAATGAAAGTCCATCCCAAGACGATTATTTTCACTCGTTTGAAAGGAGAAATATATGCTTGCGACATTGGTCATGTTGGTGGACGATGAAAAACCGTTTGTTGAGACCATGCTCAAACGTCTTGGCAAACGAAACTTAAATGTTATTCCAGCCTATAGCGGTCAAGAGGCATTGGAAATCTTGAAAAAGAATCAGAATTTGGATGTGGTCATATTGGATGTGAAGATGCCGGGTATGGATGGGATAGGGACTTTGGGTGAGATCAAGAAAAGATATCCCCTGACAGAGGTGATTATGCTCACAGCCCACGCGACGGTGGAATCAGCCATAGAGGGGATGAAACTAGGGGCCTATGATTACCTTATGAAGCCCTGCGATATTGATCAATTGATGGCCAAGGTTGAAGCTGCTGTAAACAAAAAAAGAGAACATGAGGATAAGATCCGTGAGGCCAAGGTCAGGGAGGCATTGGCTGAACACGGTCTCGGCTAATTGCTGTTTTCGCCAATCCATTCGGGGAGGGTCATGACGGATACACCGTCCAAAGCGGATCGCATCAAGCTTCTTTTTGTGGATGACGAGAGGGCGTATGTGGATGTTTTGTCCAATCGATTCGCCAAGAGGAATATTGAAGTCACCAAGGCTTACAGCGGTTCGGACGGGATCCAGGCATTACGTAATCATGATTTTGATGTGGCCATCTTAGATCTTAAGATGGAAGACATGGATGGAATCGAGGTCCTTAAGATATTTAAAAAGATGTATCCCCGAATGGAGGTCATTATGCTTACTGGCCACGGGTCAGAAAAGGCCGCCAGAGAAGGTATCCAGTTCGGGGCCTTTGATTATCTGACCAAGCCTTGTGAGCTGGAGGAATTACTGCAAAAGATTCATGAAGCTGTAAAGCAGCGGAGGAGATCATGACGGAGATACTCAAGGTCCTTATTGCGGATGATGAAACGGATTACCTTGATACCCTTGTGAAACGAATGAGGAAGCGCAATGTGGATATTACAGGTGTACAGAGTGGCGAAGCCGCCCTGGAGTGGTTGGCCCGAGGTGTGGCGGATGTGGTGGTTTTAGACGTAAAGATGCCTGGCATGGACGGCATCCAGACGCTCAGGGAGATTAAGAAACGATATCCATTGGTGGAAGTCATTATGCTCACAGGCCATGCCAATATAGAGGTGGCCATTGAAGGGATGGAACTGGGGGCCTTTGATTACTTAATGAAACCCATGGAGATCGACGAGCTTTTATACAAAATCCAGGATGCTTATAAAAAGAAGGTGATACATAAGAAAAAAATAGACTACATGGAGAATCAAGGAGGTAAATTTTCAGGATGAATCATTTTAGAAAATGGGGCAAATTCATGTTAATGGGTGCGAGGGCCCATGCCAAATGGGAGCTTAGTGTGTCGAGCACCATATGGGGTGATAAAAGACGAATGATCATACTGGGGATGCTCACGATCCCTTGCATTTTAGGCGGTATCGCCTTTGCTGACGAGATCAGTGGGGCGTTACCGAATATCTTAGGAGGTGAGCATGCCTATAGCCCAGCGTTTTATTCAACAAGTATCTTTTTGGTATCCATACTCATCGGGCTTGGCGCCGGTCTTATCACAGGGTGCATCGGCGCGGGTGGAGGTTTTATCATAGCGCCGGCCTTGATGAGTGTGGGCGTAAAGGGCATATTGGCCGTCGGTACCGATCTGTTCCATATATTTGCCAAGGCCATTATGGGAAGCGTCATGCACAGAAAAATGGGAAATGTCTCCGTACCCCTTGCGATCGTCTTTACCATCGGGATGGTCTTGGGAATGACCGCAGGAGGTCTGATTAATCGAGGACTTTACCAATTGAATCCGGTGTTAAGCGACACGTTCATTACGACCATTTACGCCCTGATGTTGGGTTTTTTAGGCATCTACGCTATGCTCGATTATTTAAATGCCAGAAAAACCAGGCCCAATAAGGAATTTCAAGGAGCCGGCGAAGAAGCTCATTCCGGACGGGATGAAGGGGTGGAAATGGGAAACCTGCCCAAAAAGCTTCAGTCCATAAGGATCCCACCGCTTATTCGATTTGATTATGATTTTACACCGGGCGGTCGCGGCATATCTTGGGTGTTTCTAGTTTTGAGCGGTGCCGTGGTCGGAATTGCGGCAGGCATAATGGGCGTAGGCGGTGGGTTCCTGACCTTTCCCATATTTGTCTATGTATTGGGTGTGTCGTCCGCCACGACGGTCGGAACGGATATTTTTCAGATTATCTTCGGCGCGGGTTATGGGGCCATCAGCCAGTATGCCATTTATGGCTTTATCTTTTACACACTGGCCATGGGGATGCTATTGGGTTCACTGCTGGGAGTTCAGATTGGCGCCATGGTCACAAAGGTCGTGCCGGGGATTACCATCCGGGGCTTTTATGCCATGGCGGTTTTAGCGGGTTTTGTGAATCGCATCACAGCCCTTCCAATGAAATTGGGGGATATGGAGATCATACCCGTCCCGAAACAACTGGGCCATGTCATTGAAACCATCGGGATGTATGTCTTCTTTATCATCATAGCCGGATTCGGTGTCTGGGTTATCGGAACGTTTCTCAAGAATGTCGGCAGGCTTAAAGGAGAGGAGGTGAGGGCATGATCGCGGATAAAAAACGATTTTCTATCGGTTTCATCATGATGATTCTTTTTGCCATTGTCCTCATTGTCTTTTTCATGCCAGTTTTTCATGGCAAAAACGGTCTGGCATACCTGGATAATTTGTACAACTCTATTTCCAAGGGCTCTGCCTATTATATCCCCAAGGTTCAGGAAGAGGCCAAAGCCTTTTCGGGTCACACGATTGGCGTGATGATAGGTATGAAGGACGAGAAGCAGACCAGACAGACAGCCATTCTTCTGAAGGCCGCTTTCGCGGAAACATCGAATACAGGTGCACAGCTCAGGATCAAAGGTGATCTAGGGCTAATTATCGCCAATTGCCTTGATGATTCTGATATCATGTATCACAATCAGGGGAATCGTATAACCGAAAAATACGGATATGATGAAAAACAGGTCCTTTTTAATTGGTGGACTGCATTAAAAGAGATGGACAAAGACCTCAAAAAGCAAAAGCTCTTTAAAGAGGCCGATTTTATACTCCATGTCAATAAGAAGGCGGTCGAAATGGCCTATAATTATTATCAGATTGAAGCCCAGAAAATCTCCGATCGTATGGAGGTAGTTACATTTTCATTAATTTTTTATGTGATCTATACGGTTTGGTACGGTTTTGCCTTTTTGTTTATGTTTGAAGGGTGGGGTATGAGGCTGGAGCATTAAGGTTCGGTATAAGGTAAAGGGTTTACGGTATAAGGCAGATGATTGATGAATTCGAGATGGCCCAAACCCTAAACCTTAGACCATATACCTTAAACCCTATCCTTTTTCCGCCCGCCTTGTTATAATCCAATATGTTGATGCTTCGGACATAGCAACCTATTGCCAATAAAGTTTATGAATCGGATTATCCGTCGTCTCAAGGATTTTTTTTCAGAAAAGCAGCAACTCGATGCCACCGAGATTGAGGCTTTGCGAAATGATTTTCAATCCCGGTACCACCATTTCAAGCTTCTGTTAAATGCCAACAATAAGGCATTGGAGATCATGTCTGAGATGGAAGATGCCCTAAAAGGAACTCAACCTTTTGGGATGACCTTTGTCCGATCGCGGTGCACAAGTGTTTCCACCAATGTCTGGCAAATCGTTAAACATCTCAATGAGCTGGCCCAGGGGAAATATGAGGCCCTTTATGAACGGTTTAAAACGATTCAAACACAAATCAATCCGTTTCTGAAATACCATATATCAACACCATCCGGACCATTGGTCATCCCTCTTGATTCGGTTAACAAAGATATGTTGGATCAGGTGGGGAGCAAGATGGCCAGCCTGGGCGAGATCGCTACCCGGATGAATCTTGCGGTCTCTAACGGTTTTGCCATAACAGCTCAGGCCTATTGGCGTTTTATGGAACATAATGATCTCCAGCCCGAGATCAATCGGCTTCTTCAAACGGCTGAGATGGAAAATCCCGACCAGCTTTACCGGATCAGCGCTGCCATCCAACAGCGAATTATGCAAGCATCTCTTCCGCCTGATCTTGAAACCGCCATTTGGGAACAATATAAATGGCTCGAACAACTGGAAGGGAAGGGAATGAAGGTCGCATTGCGCAGCAGCGCCTTGGGAGAGGATATGTCCGGGGCCTCCTTTGCCGGGCAATATCGGTCTGTATTGAATGTCAGTAACGAACACATTCTTTATGTTTACAAGGAGATTGTTGCCAGCAAATATAGCCCCACGGCCATGACATATCGGCTCAATCGCGGTATGCGCGATGAGAGTATCGCCATGTGCGTGGGATGTCTCAGTATGGTGGATGCCGTAAGCGGAGGCGTTGTCTATTCCGAAAACCCGCTTGAGTTTCAAGAAAAGACCATTGTCATCAGTTCCGTCTGGGGTCTACCCAAGCCGGTAGTGGACGGCAGTTCAGCCGTGGACCTATATATTCTTTCCCGTAAAGATCCCATCACCATCATTCAGAAGGATATTGCATTCAAGGATCAAAAATTTGTCTGTTATGCAAATGAGGGTGTTTGCAGAATGGATATGACCGGAGATATCAGTGATCTCCCCTCGTTGACGGATGAGCAGGCTTTGTCATTGGCTCAATTGGCCTTGCGTTTGGAAGGATACTACGGCACACCGCAGGATGTGGAATGGGCTCTTAAACGGGATGGTTCCATCGTCGTCCTTCAATGTCGACCGTTGCAACAGGCGAAAAGCCGGGCCAAAAGGATGAAAGATCGAATGGTCGAGCCAGACTTAAAAGGGATCCTCTTACAAGGTGGTTTTACAGCCAGTTCGGGTGTGGCGGCTGGCCCTGTCTATAAGGTACAAAAAGATATGGATCTCCTCCAATTTCCGAAAGGGGCCATTATGGTAACCGCTCAGGCCCTTCCTCGGTGGGCCGCTGTTTTGAATCGAGCAGGAGCAGTGGTGACCAGCCAGGGAAGCATTACGGGACATCTTGCAAATGTGGCAAGGGAGTTTGGCGTTCCGGCCATTTTTGGGATGAATAAGATCTTTGATCGACTGGAAAATGACCATATCATAACCGTGGATGCGGATAGGCTTTGTGTCTACGAAGGACGCCGAGAGGACTTATTGGAAAAGAAGCCCAGGCTCGCCAACTTAATGGAAGGAAGCCCTATCTTTGAGGCCCTTCGGGGGGTGTCCCGATATATTGTTCCCTTGAATTTGATCGATCCGGCTTCTCCTGAATTTAAGGTGAATGGATGCCGGACTTTTCATGATATTACGCGTTTTTGTCATGAAAAAGTGGTGGATGAGATGTTTCAATTCGGCAAGGAACATCATTTTCCCGAACGTTCCAGTAAACAGCTTTTTGTCAAGGTGCCCATGCAATGGTGGGTTTTAAATCTGGATGATGGATTTAACAAAGAGATTGAAGGCAAATTCGTGCATCTGGAAGATATCGCATCAATCCCCATGCTGGCCCTATGGGAAGGTATTGTCGCTTTTCCTTGGGAAGGTCCACCTCCGGTTGACGGTAAGGGATTCATGTCGGTCATGTTTCAGGCAACCACCAACCCCGCGCTGGTCAATGGTGTTCGATCAAAATATGGTGATCGAAATTATTTTATGATCTCGAAAAATTATTGCAGCCTGAGCTCCAGGCTCGGTTTTCATTTTTCCACCATTGAAACACTGGTCAGTGATCGATCCAGCGAGAATTATATCAGTTTTCAATTTAAGGGCGGGGCCGCTGATGAAAACCGAAGGATCAAAAGGGTGGCTTTCATCAAGGAGATATTAGAAGCATATGGATTTCGTGTGGATATTTCTGAGGATAATCTGATTGCTCGTTTGGAGGGGTATGAAGAGGATTACATGAAAACCCGTCTTAAGATCCTGGGCTATCTTACCATCCATACCCGGCAATTGGATATGATCATGGCCTCGGATTCTCGAGTGCGGTATTATAGGGAAAAGATCCGTGAAGCGCTTGCCCGATTGACAGAAATCTATCCATCCTAAAGCCCCCTTTGCCTTTCACCGGCCTCTTGCCGTTTCTTGCAGTTGATACAAACTGTGGTGACGGGTCTGGCCTTTAATCTTTGCAATGATATTTCTTCACCACACTCCTCGCAAATACCGTAAGTGCCGTCTTCTAAGCGCTCCAGTGCTTCTTTGATCTTAAGGATTAATTTGCTGTCCCTTTCCCTCATGTGGATGTTGATATCCAGATCCGATTCAATGGTCGCCTGGTCCACAAAATCAGGCGCTTGTCCGGCGATTTCAACCATTTTACTGACGGGGCTGCTCGATCGCTTTTCCAGGAGTTCCTGGAGCTGGCCGTTCAAAAGTCGTTTGAAATATTCTTTATTTTGCAAGGGCATTATTTTTTCTCACGGGATAAATGTAAGTTATGATGGTTTGCATGGAGTCTTATTTTGGCTGAATGAGCCAGTAAGAGGATCAAAAAGTGCAAATAAATTGTAAAGGGTTAAGGCCCGGATCGGTCTTTCCTCCATCCGGGCCTTTTGATTATGATTAATACATATCATCGGCAGGCATCGGCGGCATGGCCGGTTTCTTTTCTTCCGGCTTTTCAGCCACCATAGCCTCGGTTGTCATCAAAAGACCGGCCACGGATGCGGCATTTTGTAACGCAAATCGTGTGACCTTGGTCGGGTCGATGATGCCGGCTTTAACGAGATCTTCATACTCACCGGTCTCGGCGTTAAACCCGAAATTATCTTTCCCTTCCAAGACCCGTTGAACCACAACCGATCCTTCAAAACCCGCATTATTAGCGATTTGACGAATCGGTTCTTCCAGGGCACGCTTAATCAGGTTAACACCCAATTGCTCTTCACCCTCTAATTGGAGTTTTTCAAGGGCCTTGATCGTACGCGTCAAGGCAACACCGCCACCTGCAACGATTCCTTCTTCCACTGCCGCACGGGTTGCGTTCAACGCATCTTCCACCCTGGCTTTCTTTTCCTTCATTTCCGCTTCAGTAGCAGCACCCACATTAATCACCGCCACACCGCCGATAAGCTTGGCCAGGCGTTCCTGAAGTTTTTCGCGGTCATAATCGCTTGTGGTTTCGTCAATTTGGGCCCTGATCTGCTTGACTCGTCCTTCCAAGGCACTTCTGGTACCACTCCCTTCCACAATGGTGGTGTTATCCTTATCGATGGAGATCTTCTTGGCGGTTCCCAGATCTTTAAGGGTTAAATTTTCGAGTTTGAGTCCCAGGTCTTCACTAATGACCTGCCCGCCTGTTAGTACGGCAATGTCTTCAAGCATGGCCTTACGCCGGTCACCAAAACCTGGCGCCTTGACGGCGGCACATTTCAGCGTGCCCCGAATCTTGTTCACCACCAATGTGGCCAAGGCCTCTCCTTCCACGTCCTCGGCAACAAGCAGGAAAGGTCTTCCGGATTTTGCGATCTGCTCCAGGATCGGAACCATGTCCTTCATGTTACTGATCTTTTTTTCATGGAGCAGGATAAAAGGATCATCCAGGTGGACTTCCATCTTTTCAGCGTCAGTCACAAAATAAGGACTCAGGTAACCTCGGTCGAATTGCATACCTTCCACGATATCCAGGGAGGTCTCCATGCTCTTAGCCTCTTCAACCGTGATGACACCTTCTTTTCCAACCTTTTCCATGGCCTCCGCAATGATATCACCAATAGTGCGGTCATTGTTCGCGGAAACCGTTCCCACCTGGGCGATTTCGGTTTTGTCTTTGGTGGGTTTGGATATCTTTTTCAATTCTTCCACAACTTTGTTGACAGCCTTGTCCACACCACGTTTGATGGTCATGGGGTTGGCGCCGGCAGCCACCAGCTTGGAGCCTTCACGATAAATAGCCTGGGCCAGGATCGTGGCTGTGGTGGTTCCGTCTCCAGCCACATCGGAGGTCTTTGAAGCCACCTCCTTGACCATTTGAGCACCCATGTTTTCAAATTTGTCCTCCAGCTCGATCTCTTTGGCCACCGTTACACCATCTTTGGTGGTGGTGGGAGAGCCCCATGATTTTTCTATTAGGACATTACGGCCTTTCGGGCCCAGTGTGACCTTTACGGCATTGGCCAGGGTATCCACCCCTCTCATCATCTTTTCTCGCGCTTGGGCGCTGTATTTAATTACTTTTTTTGCCATGGTTTGATACCTCCTCCATTACTTCTCAATAACGCCGAGGATATCATCCTCGCGCATGATAAGATGTTCAACACCGTCAATCTTGATCTCATTGCCTGCATATTTCCCGAAAAGCACACGGTCACCCTTTTTTACGTCCATGGGTGTGCGATTGCCGGCCTCATCCATTTTTCCGGGTCCCACTGCGATGATTTTTCCTTCTTGGGGTTTTTCCTTGGCCGTATCCGGAATAATAATTCCCCCAGATGTCTTTTCCTCCTCTTCAATCCTCAAAACCAGTACTCTGTCGTTCAAAGGCTTAATCTTCATTTGCAAAAACCTCCTTTTTAAAATGTTATGTAATATGATGGTTCGCGTTTATGCGAAATGAATAGACCGTGGAAAAAGGAAAAAAATCAACCATGAAATATGGCTGTAACTGACAGATACTTTTTTAGATGCATAATTGCCGGGGAATATAATCATCTCAAGAGAATTGTCAAGAGGATTGTCAATCCATAATTTCTTTTTTCTTTTTGAATACTTAGCACAGGCCTGATCATTTTATCAGAATGCAGAAGGCCAGACCTTGCTGTAAGATTTGGCATTTTAGGCGCGGTAGCAAGAGCCCCCCTGCGGTAGGCTTTTTTGATCAATACCGCTTTTTTTGATCATTAGGAAAGGTCCCTAATGATCATCCGAAGGAAGGGGTCCAATCGTATAATCCTTCCGGAACGTCATAGCTTCTGCTCCTGTTCCGGGACAGTTCAGTGGTAGATGGTCGGACTGATGAAATCAGATTTTGATAAAAGATTTCCAAGACTCCTCTTGACATATCCGTGACTGGCATATAAAATTTCATGATTTGTGAAAATGCTCACAAAGTTACATCGATTACACCCTAAGAGGAAGATACATGACAGCGAAGAAAAAGGTTACAGGTGCGGTTATGGTTGTTGGAGGTGGGATTGCGGGTATGCAAGCCTCTTTGGATCTGGCTGATTCCGGGTTTTATGTTTATTTGGTGGAAAAAAATCCTGCCATTGGTGGTGTCATGTCCCAGTTGGACAAGACCTTTCCCACCAATGATTGTGCAATGTGAATCATCTCTCCCAAACTGGTCGAGGTCGGCCGGCACATCAATATTGAGCTATTAACCCTTTCGGAAGTTATTGACATTAAAGGTGTTGAAGGGGATTTTACGGTCAGAGTCGTCAGCCATCCGCGTTTCGTTGATATGGACAAATGTATCGCTTGTGGGGCTTGCTCTGATAAATGTCCGCAAAAGGTATTGAACGAGTACAATGAAGGTCTTGATAAACGCAAGGCTGCTCATGTGCAGTATGCCCAGGCGGTGCCCTTAAAATACTGTTTGGATAAGGATAATTGCCTTTATTTTCTAAAAGGCAAGTGCAGGGCCTGTGAGAAGTTTTGCCCTGCCGGCGCCATTAACTATGAGCAATCAGAGACCCAACGGGAAATAAAGGTCGGATCAGTCATCCTGTCCGCGGGTTTTCAGCCCTTTGATCCCTCCATCTATAGCACCTATTCGTATGCCAATTCCCCCAATGTGGTCACTGCCCTTGAATTCGAGCGGATCTTGGCGGCCAGTGGCCCCTGGATGGGCCATCTGGTAAGGCCCTCGGATGAAATGGAGCCTAGGAAGATCGCGTTTCTGCAGTGCGTGGGATCACGCGATATGAATATTTGTGACCATCCTTACTGTTCAAGTGTATGCTGTATGTATGCCATCAAGGAAGCCATCATTGCCAAAGAGCACTCCCATGATGATCTGGATGTATCTATTTATTATATGGATATGCGGACTTTCGGTAAGGATTTTGAGAGATATTATGAAAAGGCCAAGAAGCTGGGCATTCATTTTATCCGTAGCCGCGTCCATACCGTGGACCTACTCCCGGATGACTCAATTCGGATTCAATATGCCACGGAACAAGGCGATAGAAAAACCGATGAGTTCGACATGCTTGTACTCAGCCATGGGCTAGAGGTATCGGATAGCACGGTGGAATTGGCCCGAAGGTTGGATGTGGAACTCGGTGATCACCAATTCATCCGGAGCGGCTCATTTACCCCTGTAGCAACCAGCCGTTCGGGTATCTATGTGTGCGGGGCCTTGAACGGCCCAAAAGATATCCCCATTTCCGTTATGGAGGCCTCCGCAGCGGCATGCGCGGCAGCGGGTAACCTGTCGGAGGCACGAGGTACCCTGGTTCAGGAAAAAGAGATACCCAAACCCATGGATGTAACAGGGGATATACCCAGGGTCGGTGTATTTGTTTGCTCCTGCGGCATCAACATTGCTGGTGTCGTGGATGTAAAGGCCGTTGCTGAATATGCCAAGGGCCTACCTTATGTGACCTATGTTCAGAATAATTTATTTTCTTGCTCTCAGGATGCCCAAGATAATCTGACCGAGGTGATTCGCGCACAGGGGTTGAACCGTATCGTCGTGGCCGCTTGTACCCCCCGTACCCATGAACCTTTATTTCAAGAGACCTTGCAGAACGCAGGCTTGAACAAATACCTCTTTGAGATGGCCAATATCCGCAATCAGGACTCCTGGGTCCATACGGATAACCCGGAGAAGGCAACCAATAAGGCCATGGACCTGGTGCGCATGGCGGTGGCCAAGGTCTCACTTTTAGAGCCGCTCCAGGAAATACAATTGTCCGTCAATCCAGGAGCCATGGTTATCGGCGGTGGCTTGGCCGGAATGAATGCGGCCCTATCCCTGGCCAAACAAGGTTATGAGACCCATTTGGTAGAGAGAGAAAGTCATTTGGGCGGCACAGCTCGCCAACTGAGGGTTACGGCCCAGGGTGAGGCAGTGGGGCCGTACCTAGAGCAACTGATTGCCAAAGTGGAAGCCGAGCCCCTTATTAAGCTTCATATGGAAACGACCATCAAGGATGTGGATGGTTTTGTGGGAAATTTTAAGACCACCCTATCCACAAAAGAAAAAGAAGATAGTGTAGAACATGGCGTGACAATCATCGCCACCGGCGCAAGTGAGTACAAACCCCGAGAGTATGCCTATGGCCAGCATCCCAAGGTTTTGACCCATCTCGAGTTGGACGCGGCCCTTACCACGGGCCAGGTGGATCCCAAATCCACCAATAGCGTGGTATTTATCCAGTGTGTGGGAAGCCGCGAACCGGAACGGCCATACTGTTCCAAGGTCTGCTGCACCCATTCCGTGGAGACGGCCATACATTTCAAGGAGGAAAATCCTGATTGTCAGGTGGTTATCCTTTACCGCGATATCCGCACCTACGGGGAACGGGAGTTGCTTTACAAGGAGGCCCGGTCCAAAGGGGTGTTATTCATACGTTTTTCGCTTGATCATAAACCCATTGTAGAAGTGGATGGTGACGGACTCAAGGTAACAGTCTATGATCAGATATTGAAACGTGACTTGCTTATTAGCGCGGATGTGGTCGGCCTTGCCAGCGCCGTGGTTAGCAATAGAGCGGAGGATCTGGCCCAGATGTTTAAGGTGTCCATGGATGATGACGGTTGGTTTCTGGAAGCCCACCAAAAATTGCGACCGGTGGATTTTGCCACGGATGGTGTATTTATGTGCGGGTTGGCCCATTACCCTAAACCCATTGAAGAATCTATCGCCCAGGCTCAGGCCGCTGTAAGCCGAGCCGTGACCATCCTATCACGAGATGAGATGTGGCTCAGCGGTACGGTCGCCTTTATTGATCAGAATAAGTGTGTGGGCTGCGGTGTCTGTTGGACGGTATGTCCCTACCAGGCCATTGATCAAAATGAAAAAGGTTTAGCCGTGGTCAATGAGGCGCTGTGCAAAGGTTGCGGAACATGTGTGGCGTCTTGTCGTTCGGGGGCTCCAAATTTAAGAGGTTTTACCACCCGTGATGTGATGGCGCAGATTGAAGCCATGATGTAAAAAAGCCTATTTTAGCATAAGGAATTCTCATGAATGAAACAACTTTTCAACCGCGTATCGCGGCCTTTCTTTGCAATTGGTGCTCTTATGGAGCGGCGGACCTGGCCGGCGTGAGTCGGCTTCAGTACCCGGCTTTGATCCAGACAATTCGTATCCCCTGCACCGGTCGCATGAGCCCCAAATTTATTTTACAGGCATTCCGGCGGGGCGTGGACGGTGTCTGGGTCAGCGGCTGACACCCGGGCGATTGCCATTATATTGCAGGCAATATGTTCGCCCGACGGCGGTTCGCCGTCTTAAAAAATCTCCTGGAATATATTGGTATTGAGCCCGGGCGGTTGCATTTTTCATGGATCTCTTCGGCCGAGGCCGAGAAATTTCAAAAAACCGCCATTAAGGTCTGTGAAGCAGTCACGGCCTTGGGTCCGGCCAAGCATATGATCAAGGAAATCGGGAAGGTGGCCTAATGGAAAATCAAGCTGTAACGGAAAGGATTCGAGAGGTCGCCAAAAGGTTGTTGTCTGATGGGAAGGTGAGTTGTGTGATCGGTTTTGAGAAAGGGACCGTGCCTATGCGTGAGCGCCCTTATTTCGCCTATACCCCTGAAGAGGCCGACAAACTCATTTGGACGAGCTTTTGCTGTAATAACCTGGCCAATTTTCTCATAAGGCGAGACTTGGGTGAGGCCGGTAAAATTGCCATCGTGGCACAAGGATGCGTCAGCCGCAATATTGTCGGTTTGATCAAAGAGAACCAGATTACTCGTGAACAGGTCTTTGTGATCGGCGTTCCCAGCCCGGGCATGCTGGATCGTAATAAGATCCAGCAAATGATCGGCGCTAACAAGGTTATTACGGAAGTGATGGAAGACGGCGCTGAGCTGGTGGTCAAAGGAAGGGACCTTGAGGAGCGCATCCCTAGAAAAAAGGTCATGCGAAACAATTGCTATACTTGCGTGCAGCGCAATCCGGTCATCGTGGATGAGCTGATCGGTGAAGAAACCGCCCCCACCCACGGCGGTAATATCGATAATGTCGCCGCGCCCTGGGAAAAGCTTTCCATCGATAAAAGTTGGGAGGCCTTTGCTGATAATTACAAGGATTGTATCCGCTGTTATGCCTGTCGCGATGCCTGCCCGCTGTGCTATTGTCATGTCTGCTTTGTTGATGAGACCATGCCCCAATGGTGCGGAAAGACCCAGGATGAGGCCGATGTGGCGACATATCATATATTGAGGGCTTTTCACTGTGCGGGCCGATGTACGGATTGCGGGGCGTGTGAAAGTGCCTGTCCCATGGACATTAAAGTGCGAAGACTAACCAGTAAAATAGAAAAGGACATTCGCCGAATGTACGATTACACACCCGGGATGGACCTGGAATCCATACCCCCCATGAGTGTTTTTAAACCGGATGATCCTCAGGAATTTATCAAGTAGGAGGTGGCGAATATGACAGACAAGATATTATCCAAGGACCAGGTCGCCGCCTTTATTGATTCGTTAAAAAAGGAATACCAAGTTTTTGCTCCAACGGAAGAAAATGGAAAGATTATTTGGGCGGAAGCGAACAGTGCCGATGGTCTTTTATGGGAGTTTTCCAATACGACCATGTCTCCCAAGGATTTCTTTTTCCCTCAGAGCGAATGCATGGCCCGTTTTAAGAATGACCCTAAGGCCGAGGGCGGCATGATCATGCATCCTGAGCCGGAATTGGAACGGTCCAGGGTATTGATGAACATCCGGCCCTGTGATGCCAAGGCATTTCAATTATTGGACAGGATTTTCATCCAGGATGAGGTGACCAATGATGTGTATTGGCGCGATAAGCGAGACAAGGCCATTCTTGTGGGCCTGGCATGCAATAATCCATGCCCAACTTGTTTTTGCACTTCCGTCGGTTGCGGGCCCCATCATGAAGCGGGATTAGATATATTGCTCGTGGATCTAGGGGATTCCCTTCTAGTCAAGCCTATCAGTGATAAGGGCAAGGCCCTCATCGATGATCTCCCAGATGCCAAAAAGGTTGATAAGGATAAGGCCGCTCAACTAAAAAAGACCTCCGAGGCTTCCATTACCAGCGGCGTGACCATGGACAATGTGAACAAGCGCACGGTCCTGGAACTTTTCGATTTGCCGTATTGGGATCGTGTGAGTGAGTCCTGTCTCAACTGCGGCACCTGTACCTTTTGCTGTCCCACATGCCATTGCTTTGATATCCAAGACGAAGTCAAAGGAACGGATGGTCGGCGGGTCCGTAATTGGGATACCTGCATGAGCTGGCTGTTTACGGTTCACGGAACGGGCCACAATCCCAGGCCGACTAAAAAAGAACGCGTGCGGCAGCGATTTATGCATAAGTTCAAATATATTCCGGAAAAACGTGAGGGTGAGATCGGTTGTGTGGGTTGCGGCCGATGCGTTCAATTATGTCCGGTCAATATCGACGTCCGTGAGGTCGTCAATCAGATGAATGCTTGAAAATTTAGGTAATGAACCATGAAAAATCCTTACATTCCTTATCCGGTCCGTATCTCCAAGACATTGGTGGAGACCGAGGATAAACAACTCAAATCATTTTGGTTGGATTTTATCAATCCGGATGATGCCAAGGGCTTTGAATACACGCCCGGCCAATTTGCCGAACTTTCCGTATGCGGCTTCGGAGAGGTCCCTATCGGTATTGCTTCATCCCCTACCGAGGGTGATACCTTGCTGTTTACCGTCAATAAGGTGGGCCACGTCACCAGGAAGCTGCACAATATGGCAGAAGGCGATATCATGGGCGTGCGGGGTCCTTTGGGAAACTCTTATCCCCTTAAAGAAATGGAAGGGAAAAATGTGGTGATTGTGGCCGGCGGTTTTGCGGTCACGACCCTGCGTGCCACCGTGACCTGGATATTGCATCCTGACAATCGTGATAAGTATGGTAAGATTGATTTTATCTATGGGGCACGAACCCCCGGTCTTTTGCTATACGAAGATCAATGGTCGGAGTGGCAAAAACGCGATGACATTGATTGTCATGTCACCATAGACAGGGCGGTGGACGGATGGAACGGGTTGGTGGGGTTTGTCCCCACCATCTGTGAGCAGGTGGCCCCAAAACCGGATAATGCCGTAGCCCTGATTTGCGGCCCGCCGGTGATGATCCGTTTTACCCAACCGGTGTTTGATAAGTTGGGCTGGCAGCCTGAACAGATCGTCATGAGCTTGGAAAACCGCATGAAATGCGGTATCGGCATATGCGGCCGATGCAATGTGGGCCCCGAATATGTGTGCAAAGATGGTCCGGTCTTTACCAAGGCGCAACTGGATAAACTGCCGGCGGAGTATTAATCATAGCGGTTTTTATGGCACTCCGGTGAAAACCGGAATCCAGTTATCCCGAGCACCTCTGGACCCCGGCTTTCACCGGAGTAACTTTTTCACGAACTTTTAACGCCAATATCAACCACATGAAATGATATTCGACATTATGCATACGATCGATTTTGAAACAGGCAAGAAGGTCCAACCCCTTGCCTGTCTTATTTGAAAAACGTCCGTGAAAATGTAAAGGACATTCGCAAACCGTTGATATCTACCTTTTCAGTTTTTCCGCAAAAAACTCGATAGTCCTCTTCCAGGCTAACTGTGCGGCCTCCTTATGATACCTCGCAGCATTCGTATCATTGTTAAAGGCATGCTTTGCACCCTCATACATGTATATTTTATAATCTGTATTCGCTTTTTTGAGGGCCTCCTCAAACGCGGGAATGCCGTTGTTGATGCGTTCATCATCCCCGGCATAGTGAAGGAGCATTGAGGCCTTTATCTTGGGGACATCTCCAGATGAGGGCTGGGCTCCGTAGTATGGAACCGCCGCCGTTACATCCGTTGAATTTACGGCCACCTGATTCGCCATGCCTCCTCCCCAGCAGAAACCGGTGACACCGACGTTGCCGTTGGACCGGGGGTGTGTCTGCAGAAACTTTACTGCGGCGACGAAGTTTTTCACGGTTTCTTTGTTGTCGAGCCGTTGAAACATGGGCCGTGCCTTGTCCGGGTCATCAGGAGTTCCTCCCAGCGGGGATAGGGCGTCAGGGGCTATGGCCATGAATCCCTCCACGGCAAAGCGTCTGGCAACATCTTTTATATGTGGATGAAGTCCCCAGATTTCGTGGATGACGATGACACCGGGGACCCTGTTTTCACCTTTAGGTAAAACAAGATGCGCGTTGACATCACCCGTTACACCCGGGTATTGAATATTCTCCGATCGAATACGAGGATCATCCTCTGGAACAACATTCGCGATGGCATGATTATTTTCAAGTAAAGGCATTAGAGAGCAGGCAGCAGCGGTACATCCCGCTAAAACGGCTAATTTTGAAATAAACCCCCTTCGGCTTATCCATCCTTCACTGTAAGTATCGTATAGGTTGGCAATTTTTTGTTCCATGGCCTCTTACCTCCGGATAAAAAGGGAAACCTCAAATGAAACCTGTTATGTACGTCATTGAAAAACTATCACTTAAATAAGCAAAAAGCTCGAATTCAATTTATTTTGGACATTAATGACTTGCCTTACAAAAATGAGTGTTTTAACACCTTACCCAACGATCCGCCTAGGAGGAAGCCATGGTCTAGAAACGTTACCGGATTCAAACCGCATGCCCCCAGTGCGGGTGCAACTCTGTTACCCATCTTACTGCAGAGGAAATCAAGAAGCGTTACGGCGACGTGCCCAACATAGAAATGGAATGTGGTGAATGCATGCTCAAATACACTGCCCCTATGGCAGAAGCCTGCCCCGAATGGGATCAGGAGTGCAGACTTAAAACCAAATAGGACTTGGAAGCCAGTTCATCCTAATCAATCACTACCTTCGACCTTGGCCGTTTCACATTATTTCCCCATTAAGGCTCAGATCAAAAGGTTTCCTGTCCAAAGTACTTCAAGGAAACTCTTCCAAGGAAGAATCTCTACATTCGGATCAACCTGTCTGGGTCTTTCTTCATGACAAACCACAATTGATCTTTGAACCTTATGTTCTTCCAAAAGCGCCCTCAGTCCTTTTAGATGGTTATGATGGATTTTGTTGGAAGCCTTTACTTCAATGGCAACAGCCATCTCATTGAGTATGAAGTCCACCTCAAACCCGGTGCTCGTCCGCCAATACCGAATA
>JAFGGA010000011.1 GCA_016930835.1 Deltaproteobacteria bacterium | reverse complement strand
CCCAAGACCCATGAACCCCTATTCCAGGAAACCTTAACCAATGCCGGAATCAATAAATACCTTTTTGAGATGGCCAATATACGAAACCAGTGTTCCTGGGTCCATAAAGAAGAAGACGTCATGGCAACGGAAAAGGCCAAGGATCTTGTCAGAATGGCTGTGACCAAGGTGTCTCTGCTCGAACCGTTGATTGACCCCATATTAGAGGTGAATCAGAACGCATTGGTGATCGGTGGAGGGGTAGCCGGAATGGCCGCCGCCAAGACCATGGCTGATCAAGGATATAAAACATTCTTGATTGAAAAAAATGACTCTCTCGGGGGACAGGCTCGATTTGTCCATGAGACATGGCGAGGCGAGGATGTGCAGGGGTATTTGACGCGACTCAAGGAGGAAATTCATTCACATGCGAACATTGAAGTTTTTCTCAATGCTCAGATATCCAAGGTGGAGGGATTTGTCGGAAATTTTAAAACCGTAATCGGATGGCATGACGAAACCCAGCAGGTCTTGGAGCATGGTGTGACCATTGTTGCATCGGGCGCGTCGGAGTTCAAACCCGATCAATATCTGTATGGAAAAGATCCTCGTGTCATCACCGGTATGGAACTACAGCAGCGATTCATCCAACGGGATTCAACCTTGAATACGATTCAAACGGCTGTATTTGTTCAGTGTGTGGGATCTCGGATACCGGAAAGACCCTATTGCTCTAAGATCTGTTGTACGTCTTCGATAAAAAGTGCCCTTAAACTCAAGGAAATCAACCCCGATGCCCGGATATTTATTATATACCGAGATATGAGGCCCTATGGACTGAGAGAAGATCTTTATAGAGAGGCGAGATCCAAGGGAATATCGTTTATGCGATATAACTTTGACAAAGATCTGGAGGTCACGAAGGAGCAAGACGAGATTGAGATCCATTTTGAGGATTTTGTCTTGAGACGGCGGATACGGATTCGGGCGGATCTTCTGGTGCTGGCCGCAGCAATCGTCCCGGAAAAAGAGAGCCCCTTGGCGACATTTTACAAGATTCCCCAGGATGCGGACGGATTTTTCCTGGAAGCCCATGCCAAATTGCGACCGGTTGATTTTGCAACAGACGGCGTGTTCCTTTGCGGATTGGCACATTCTGCAAAACCTATCGATGAATCCATCACTCAAGCCCAGGCCGCGGCAGCCAGGGCGATCACGCTTCTATCCGCGAAGACGCTCCCTGTAAGCGGGACAGTGGCTTTTGTCAATCCGGCCTTTTGCAGCAGTTGTGGCGTTTGCGTCTCCATATGCCCTTATTCAGCCCCTAGGATTAATGAAAAAACCGGCAAAGCGGAAATCGAATCCACCCTATGCAAAGGTTGCGGTTTATGCTCTGCTTCGTGTCGTTCGGGGGCTATAGGACTGAGGGGTTTCGAACCGGCCCAGATCATGGATATGATTAATGCGGCCTAATCTTTATAACATTTTTATGAAAAGTGGAAAAAAGGAGCATAAATAAAGAAGGGGATGTGGTATTGGTCTATTTTAAAGATCAACCCACCGTGTATGCGAGAATAGAATATGTTGAACCGGATGTTAAAAAAGACTGGTTCCGGGTTACGCTACAACTTTTTACGATCCCTATCCAGGTCGTCACTTGGATTTTACGGGCTGAGTATATCAATGGCGAAGCTTTTACAATGGGTGGGAACCCCATGAGGTTGGAGAGGATCAATCCCGTATCACCTCCTCAAACACCCGAAGACACAGGTTCAGACAAGGCGGGAAAAACCTTGAAAAAACCGGCCAAGGTATTGCCTTTTAAGTCCGACCGGTAATAATATCTCGGAACGGAAATTCATGAGAAAAGTCTGCATATTCTTTTACCGCCTCGTCCTGGCTGCGGTTTTAGCCGTTGCAATAAGCTATCTATTTTTTAAAGATGTTCCATGGACATGGACGATCATCTTGGCGGTTGTCATGCTTATTTTAGCATATTTATTTGAATATCATCGTAAGAAAGATAAAAACCTGGATTAGCCATAGTGTGATAGATCGTACAGTTTTTTATTGAATTGGGCCATTTTTTCTGATGTATATTTGTTGCCCCGCTCAGGGCTACCAGAAGAATTGAGGACATTTTTATTAATAAAATTCATGGCGTTCTGAAAATTAAGCTGAGACAGGGCTCCGATATGTTCTATGATCCCTAATTTAAAAAAGCGTCTACCCAAATAATTGATGCTTTTTAGAAGATCGGGCTTTTTTCCCTTTCCATCACTTATTTGGGACATGGCCTTTGCCGTAACCCAATAGGATTCGATAAAGGTTTTGGCAAGGCTCGCCCATATGGGAAGCTTATCAAATCCTGCTTTGGTAACCTTGTACCCCTCGGTTCCCCTAGAATCAGTCAAGAATCCAGAGTCCACGAAATATCCGATAACCGATAAGGTCTTTGCCTGAATATCTTCATCCTCATCGAAAACAAATTCACCCTGAAAAAGATCCTTTAGAAAAATATAATCCGAAATAATCAGATCCAATTGCTTGGTATCTTCAGCCCCACTCAGGATAGATACCGCGATCAAGGCATGGTGGATAAAAAAATGGATAATACAATTTTTGTAATACTCCAATTCCATCTTTTTTTCATCTTCTACATAATAGAATGGTTCCTCCTCACCAAAAGATTCTTCCAGGCAGTCAAGGATTTTCCAACCCCTGAGCAATTCAATAGTATCATTCACAGCCTGAACGGGGTCAGCCAGTGTGGCCGCCGTAGGCACCTCATAATGCCTTAAAAAGGCCAATATAAGATCCACCGTCATCATCAATTCAGAAGCATGAAATCCTCGTCTATGATGAGCCAGTATGATGGTTGCCACCAAGGTAAGAGGCGTGACAAGGGAGGCATTATTGATGGATCTGATAAGGTGAAAGGTCAGTCTCCGATGAAGGTCGTTTTCCCTGACCTCTTGTTTGAAAAGATATTCATTCAATGAAAAAGGCTCACTGAATCTGATGTATATCTTGCCGTAACGTTTTTTCAGAAAATGGCGTGCCCGAAAAATCTGTAAGATATTTTCCCGTTCTTTGGCACCACCGTTGAGCTCTTTTAAATAAGATTTTTCTTCCAGGATGCGGTCATACACGATGGCGGTGGGAACCATAATGAGGTCCTTGCAAAAACCTTCTTGGTGAGCTTGGAGAAGTATGGAGAGGAATCCAGTTGTCCTTGGGAGAACAAGTTTTCCATTCCGGCTACGCCCCCCCTCAATGTAGAATTCTATCGGATGTCCATCTTCAAGCAATGCTTTAATATACCTTGTGAATACGGCCACATAAAGCCGTGCTCCCTTAAAGGCCCGTCGCACGAAAAAGGCACCGAATTTACGGAAGATATGACCCATGGGCCAAAAAGCCAGGTTTTGACCGGCTGCTATTCGAGGAGTGTGCATATGATAATCGTACAAAATATAATTCAAAACCAGGTAATCAATATGACTTTTGTGGGAAGGCACATATACGACCGGTCCTTTTCTTGCCCATTCTCTGACCTTACCAATGCCGACAGGATCCACGTCAATCCCTTCAAAAAGCCTTTTCCATAGCCATTTTAAAAAGAGTCGGCATAACTGGATATAAGTAATGCTGTAATCAGCGGCAATTTCATTAAAATATTCATCGGCCTTTTTACGATTTTTTTTAAGTTTTTTGGGATCACCTGATGCTGTCTTTTCAATATTTTCTGTTATTTTTGGGTCTCTAAGGACGATCTCCTTAAGCTGTTGCCGCGATTTCATGATTGGTCCGATCACCAGTCTTTTCTGGTTATCTATGCTTTCAATAAGCATCCGCCTGACCTCTATGGCCATATCCGCCATAGATCTTTCAGGGGGTTGTTCGGCTAGATATGCCTTAAGATCCAAGGGCCTTCCGAAATCGATGAGCGCGCGGTGATCATATCTGAAGAAATAGACCATTTTCCTTATCAGTCCGGGATTATCCCTGAACCCGAAAAATATATCCATGAGGCTCGAATAATTCTTTTCCGGTGATTTCTTGTAAAGAATGAGCTGTGGTACGATAAAAATAGGATGACCCGTGTCTTTCTGCGTCTCCAGCAGAAAGTTCACGCAATCTTTTTCGGAGTGAATAAATTGCTTAATAAATCTGTGTGGGTCGATGAGAAAGATCAGGCTGGGTATGCCGCGCAAGACAGCATTCCGATAGAATCCTGATTGATAAGGGTTTGGAAATCGACCATACCTGAAAAAAGAAGAGAACTGTGATATAATAACCTTAAAAAGTTTTGAAAGGGGTAACAGCGGGAAGATATTGGTGTCAAAAGCGATTTTGGGGTATGGGAGCCGTCTTCGTCGGAAATTATAATGATAGATGAGATAATCCAATTTTACCCTATGTTTGGTTGCATAGACCACAGTCCCTTGTTTTTGCATCTGCCGTAACGTATCTTTTATATTTTCATCGACTTGGACCCTTTTAAAAAGCTTGTACAATATCCAACTCAAGAAAAATCCCGGCTTGTAGTCCAGTACATAGGGGTAATGGATTTTTTCTTTGTTTGTATTCATGATTATTTCATAACTCGAATTCATGAGAAATGCTATCAAAATATTATTCAATCCAGACTGGATAGAGTTTTAAAAAAACAAAGTTATATTGACAAAAAGTAAAGTATGTTTAAAAATAAAAACAATATGCGAAATATAGGCATAGGGAGGTTCTTATGTTAATGCCCATGATCATATCAGGACTGACGGTTGATCCTTTGACAAATAGTCCTATTGTTATTTTAAAAGAGATAGACGGTGAGAAAACCCTCCCCATTTGGATCGGACTGCTGGAAGCCACGGCTATTGCCAGTGAACTCGAAGGGATTCAGTTTTCCAGACCTATGACCCATGATCTTTTGAAAAATATTCTTGAGATGATCGACGTAAAAGTCATCAAAGTCGAAGTATGTGACTTGAAAAATAACACTTACTACGCCCTGATCCATATTATTTTCAAGGATAAGGAGATGACCATAGATGCCAGGCCGAGTGACGCCCTGGCCCTCTCATTGAGAATGGGTGCCCCGATCTTTGTGGCCGAGGAGGTCATTGAAAAATCAAAGCAGATTGATTTAAAGGCAGAACCGGAGGACAAAACCGAGCAGGGGAAAAAGTGGCAGGAGATTTTGGAAAATCTGAACCCGGACGATTTCGGTAAATATAAGATGTAATGAATAACCGTTACAATATGATGATCGATCTACATACCCATTCCCTTTTTAGTGATGGGGAACTGATTCCCTCGGAACTTGTCAGAAGGGTTGAGCATTTAGGATACAGAGCAGTGGCCATCACTGATCACGCGGACTCTTCCAACCTCGACTATATTATCCCGAGACTCATTAAAGTAGCGGAAGACCTGAATCAGACTCAATCCGTCAAGGTTGTACCGGGCATCGAGTTAACGCATGTTCCACCTGAACTGTTCGGATCGCTGGTTAAAAAGGCTCGGGATATGGGCGCCAAAATCGTCGTCGCACACGGCGAAACCATAGTGGAACCGGTGGCCCCTGGAACCAACCGTGCCGCCTTGGAGGCCGAAGTGGATATTTTGGCCCATCCCGGGCTGATTGAACCGGATGAAGTACGATTGGCCGCCCAAAAAGGAATTTACCTGGAGCTTTCCGCAAGGAAAGGACATAGTCTCACCAACGGACATGTGGCCCGACTTGCGAAGGATGCCGGTGCTGGATTGGTTTTAAATTCCGATGCCCATTCTCCAAGCGATTTCATGTCGCAGGAATTTGCCGCCAAGATTATTGCCGGTGCCGGGCTGTCGATGGATTCCTTTTCAAGATTATTATCAAATTCCCACCGGTTATTGGAAAAAATAGGTTGCCCCGTTTGAACAAGCATATAGACCCTTTCTTTTCACAATCTGATCATGTCTAGGAAGCCAAATAGGAAATTTTTTTTTAACCTGATCGGTGTCGTGGTTGTGGCCGTCTGGCTCACCATGATGGGCTTTCTGATCAAAAGGGTCCAGCTCGGGGTTCGCCAACCCGATCTCGTCCATAAAGACAGCATCATCGATATTGCAGAAGCACAACGTGAATGGAAGGAGATATTTATCCGGGACAAAAAAGCAGGATATGCCGTCAGCACGTTAAAGCCATTTGAAGACGGATATTTTATACAGGAAGAGGTTTTTTTACGGTTGAACCTCATGGGCATGGGAAGAGACCTTTATATGGTTACCCAAACAAACATCGATGATCGCTTCTTGCTTAGAAATTTTTATTTTAAAATGACTTCAGGCGTAGTCCAATTCTATTTTACAGGACATGTAGAAGGGGATCAATTGATTGTGAAGACGGGTATGGGCAAGGATCAACGTACGCAGACCATTCAGCTTTCCCGGACGCCGATGATGAATGCAGGGGTGGGTTATTTTTTCCAATCCAAAAAGATACAAGTGGGTGACACATTTACCATGCCATTATTTGATCCCGCCACCATGGCCCAGAAAGAGGCCGTCATCCGGGTCACCGCTAAAGAGTCTTTGGATATCCGCGGCATCGTTTATCAGGCATTTCGTCTCGAGGCGGAAATGTGGGGCAGGCCCATGACTTTTTGGGTCGATGAACATGGTTCCACTTTGAAAGAGGAAGGATTTATGGGATTGACCACCATTAAATCAAGCGCCGCCAACGCCCCGTTGGATATGGAGTCCGGGACCGATGAAGATTTTTATGAAATCACATCGGTTCCCATTGATCAAGCGCTGCCGGACCCGATGCGATTGAATTATCTGAAATTGAGAATTCACGGAATTGATCCATCAGCTTTGCCTAGCGGATTGGCAGAGGGGGATGATGATCGACAGGCCTTTTACCGGGATATTGTAGTAATCCAAAAAGAAGAACTTCCCTTAAAGGCACCTTATGCCCTCCCGAAGAAAGATTGGCCCATATCTTTTAGGCCTTTTGTTGAACCGGAATTCAATATTGAGAGTGATGCGACGGAGATTATTCAACAGGCGCGCGAGATTGCAGGTGACGATGCGAATCCGCTTTCGGTTGCAAGGAAACTCATGCTTTGGGTTTATCGCAACCTGGACAAAAGGCCGGTGGTCAGCATTCCCAGCGCCCTGGAGGTTTTGAAAACCCGAATGGGCGATTGTAATGAGCATGCTACATTAATAACGGCCATGCTAAGGGCGGTTGGTATTCCGGCTCGTTTGAATGTCGGCATTGTTTACAATCGCAACGCCTTTTACTATCACGCATGGACAGAGGCGTATTTGGGCAATTGGATTACGATGGATGCCACCATGAATCAGATGCCCGCGGATGTGAGTCATATACGATTGGTAAGAGGGAACATCGATCAACAGGTCGAGATTATGGGCCTGATCGGCAATATTCATTTAGAACTTTTGGACACTAGACATGATTAAACTCATTAATCTCACAAAGA
Organism: Deltaproteobacteria bacterium; assembly: GCA_016930835.1. Taxonomy (GTDB): domain Bacteria; phylum Desulfobacterota; class DSM-4660; order Desulfatiglandales; family HGW-15; genus JAFGGA01. Next base: position 13,826 of record JAFGGA010000011.1, on the reverse strand, counting down.
TCTACAAGGGTTTGAAGGCGGTGGATCACATCTATTTGGACGTTCCACAAGGCCGGATCTTCGGATTTCTGGGACCCAACGGGGCCGGCAAGACTACGACCATTAAGATGATGGCCGGGGTCCTCAAGCCGTCGGAGGGGAGTATTATTATAGATGGAAAGGATATCTCCCAAAACCCAACGGAAGTGAAAAGGATTGTGGGTTTTATTCCGGACCGTCCATATCTTTATGAAAAACTGACCGGTTACGAATTTCTTCATTTTATTGCCGGCCTCTATCAATTAAACCATTCAGCGACCTTAAATGCCCGCCTTAAAGATCTCATGACATTATTTGAGTTGAGCCATTGGGGTGATGAATTAATCGAGAGTTATTCCCACGGCATGAAACAGAGATTGGTGATGTGTGCGGCCTTGGTCCATGAGCCGAAGGTCCTTATAGTCGATGAACCCATGGTGGGTCTCGATCCGAAAGGGGCCAGGTTGGTGAAAGATATCTTTCGTGATCAAGCGGCCCGTGGAACCACCATTTTCATGTCCACCCATTCCCTCGAGGTGGCCCAGGAGGTATGTCAGGAGATCGCCATTATTCAAGCGGGTCAAATTATTGCCAACGGCCCGCCCGAGGCGCTCAAACACGATGCCGGCGTCGTGGGAAGTCTCGAGAACCTTTTCCTCAAGTTAACGGAAGGGAAGACCATTGCCCATGAAAAGTCTCTTTCTTCTTCTTAGCCCCAGGATCTTAAGCCTAAAAAATACCTGGAGGTATTCAACAGGCGGATCGAGAAAGAAGATCATTCTTATGACCTTGATGGGCCTGTCTTTTTGGGTGCTGATATTTGTTCTGTCCGGCCGGATACTCAGATATTTCCAATCGGTCGAAGTGATCGGGGATCTTCTTGCCCATCACCTCCTGGCCATGATCCTGCTCACTTTTTTTTCACTCTTGATCTTCAGTAATATTATCGCAACCCTCTCAAATCTCTATCTATCATCGGATCTGGAGTTGTGTCACGCATCCCCCGCTCCCATGGATGCGGTATTTCTGAGCAGGGCCTTTCATACCTTGGTGGATAGTTCCTGGATGGTTATCGTGTTCGGATTACCCATAATGATGGCCTATGCTTATGTGTTTCACCCGGGACTCGGTTTTTATATCAATCTTGTCCATATGGGGCCGGCCCTGGCCATCATCGCAGCGGGAATCGGTATCCTTTTTACCATGATCATGGTCAGTATCTTCCCTGCCCAGCGAACAAGAGATATCGTTATGATCTTGATGATTGTCGGGGGTATTATCCTTTATCTATTATTCAGACTGTTAAGGCCAGAGCGATTGGTTGATCCGGATGCCTTTTTCAGTATGATGCAATATGTCACGGCCCTGAGATCTCCTGATTCACCCTATCTGCCCACCCATTGGATGACACAGGTCTTGTGGGAAGGCCTCAGCCACTCTCAGGAAAAAGGACGATTTTTCGAGATTGCGCTTATTTGGAGTTCCGCAGGCGCCATCGTTTTTATTAACATTTGGGTGGCCAGGGGTATGTATTTTCTTGGTTTTTCGAAATCCCAGGAGGCCAAGAGAAGGCGTAAAGGTAAGGGGTTTTTAGATCTCATTTCTCGAACCGTTCAGAGACCTCTGGGCCCGGACTTGGCGGCCATATCCGATAAAGAAATCCGGACGTTTTTTCGTGACAATACACAATGGTCGCAATTATTGCTATTGGGTGCCTTAGCGGTTGTGTATTTGTATAATTTTTCAGTCCTGCCTCTGGAAAGAAGCCCAATCCGATTGGAGTTTCTCCAGAACGAGATTGCTTTCCTAAATATGGCCCTGGCCGCTTTTGTACTTTCCGCGGTTTCCGTCAGATTTATCTTCCCTGCCGTGAGTTCTGAAGGAGGGGCATTCTGGATCATCAGGTCTTCACCCGTTTCCATCAAACGATTCTTGTGGGGAAAATTTCTGTTATATGTCTTTCCCATGCTTTTTCTGGCGGAGGTGTTGATCATCATCACCAATCTCCTCTTGCGGGTCACGCCTTTCATGATGATCCTTTCTTCAATGACCATTTTCCTAGCGGTGTTCGGTATCGTGTCATTGGCCTTGGGCTTTGGCGCGTTATATCCTAAATTTAGATATGAAAATATCTCTCAGGTATCTACGGGATATGGCGGTTTGATGTATATGATTTTTAGCGCCATGTTCATGGCCGTGATCATTGTTCTTGAAGCGGGACCGGTATATATCCTTTTTATGGCCGGCCTAAAGGGAAAGACCGTGACAGCGCTCCAGTGGCTCTTTATCGTTCCATCGTTTGTGGTGGTTTTGTTGATACAATGGATCGCTATCTTCAAACCGATGAGTATGGGGATAAAGGCGCTGGAAAATTATGAATGAGAAGGTTTTTCGCTCAAATTCCTCTTTGTTTGGTTTGAGTAATGTAATGAACCATTGTTTCTATTCTGACCTTAAAATGAAAGCGGTATAAGGTATATAGTCTATGGTCTAAGGTGAATGCTTTTCCCTTAAACCGTGTACCGTACACCCTAAACCTTACTGCTGACTTTCAGCGGTACTTCTTATGTTCAATCACGAATACATCGGTAATCTTCATATTCATTCCCATTATTCAGATGGGGCGGGCAGTGTGGCGGAGATCGCTGATGCGGCGAACCGTGTAGGTATCGACTTTATCGGTTTTAATGATCATGAATATCTTGCCGAATCGTTAAATCTTGCCGACGAGGGATTTTATGGGAATGTGGTCGTACTGATCGGCCATGAAATCGGAAAACGGTATCACCACTACCTGGCCTATGATTTGAGAAAGAGAGTTTTATCAAACCATTCCGACCCGCAGAAGGTCATCGATCAAGTTAATGCCCAAGGAGGATTCGGTTTCCTGGCACATCCCTTTGAAAAAGGCATGCCCTTTAAAGAAAAATCCATTGCATATACATGGAATGATCTATCCGTAACCAGTTATACCGGAGTATGCATATGGAATTTCTCATCAAGATGGAAGGAACGTATCAAGACCCTTTTTCATGGTCTTTTTTTTCTAGCGTTTAAGCATCAAACCTTAAAAGGGCCAAGCCGTGAGACACTCTCTTTCTGGGACGGCCAGTGCCAAAAAAGAAGAGTAGTCGCCATTGGTGGTTCGGATGCTCATGGATCAGACTTCCACGTGGGTTCGATTCGTTTCCGTCCTTTTTCGTATGATTATCTGTTAAAGACCATCAATGTCCACGTGTTTCTTAGCCGGAAAATCCACAAAGATTTTAAAGAAGCCAAAAAAGATATCTATGATGCCATCCGACAAGGGCGTTTATTCATCGCCAATAATCATATCTCTCCGGCCAGGGGATTTCGGTTTTATTTCATATCCAAAGATGGTTCTGAACTGTTTATGGGTGAAGAAGACCATTTTAAAGAAGGCGATCTGGTGATAAAGCTTCCAAGTCATGGTGTCATCAGATTGATCAGAAACGGTATACTGGCTGAGCAATGGGAAGGAAAAAAAGCTGTTCATAAGATCCAGGCTAAAGGGGTCTATCGGGTAGAGGTCCATAAGCCCCTTTTTCTTTTTGGAAAACGTCCATGGATCTTTTCAAACCCCATCTATTTTAGGTAAATATTTAGTTGATATTTCGAGTCAATTGTGTGAAATATCGTGCATTCATGAGCAATATTAAGAAAGTTAAAGAAAACCTCCCTTTTTTATGCTTCAAAATTCTATTCAATTTACGATAACCTCTTTTTCATACTCCTGAAAAATCTATTTTTTAGTTATTATTTTTGCGCTTATGAGTATTATTGGAACGGTTCACGAACAGCATGATAAGATTGGTGATTCTGGAATAATATTATTATGATTTGGTATTCTTTTTGCTTTATTTGGCTTAACCATAAGATTCAGGCAAACAACCATCATTATCGCTTTTAATCTTAAACAGGAGGGAAGAATCATGGAAAAGAAAAGTATGAAGAATAGATGGGGTGTTGTGTTTGTAATGCTGGCCATCATATCGGTCTTTATTCTTTCAACATCGGCAACCGCCGAGAGCCCGCAAAGGGGAGGGGTTTTAAAGATCATCAGTCGATTATCCACAAACACCCTGGGTACACCGCCTGAGGGAGGGTGGGGATTCAGCAGATTCGCACGGCCATGCTATGATCCCATATTTATCCCCGGACCTGATTTTAGACCCTCTCCGGGGCTTGTGGAATCCTATGATGTCAACCCGGATGGCAAGACCATCGTTTTTCATGTACGTAAAGGCGTAAAATTCCACGATGGTACGGACCTGAACGCCCAGGCCGTCCATTGGGCCTTAACCCACATGGGCGGTTCGGCCAATTACATGCGTAAGGTCGAATCATTTGATATCGTGGATGATCATACGCTTCGGTTGAATATGAGTCAGTTTGACGTCAATATTTTTACCCACATCCAATACGCTGGAGGCTTTGTCGGGTCCCCCAAATCATTTACGATCGAGGCCACACCCGAGGAAAGGGCCAAAAAACACATGGTCGGGGCAGGGCCGTTTATTTTTGACGACTGGGAAAGGGACGTCTTCCTGCGATACAAGAAGAATCCGAATTATTGGGACAAGGGCAAGCCCTATTTGGATGGTATGGAATTTATATGGATCAAGGACTCCGTAACCGCCTTGACAGCCTTTCAGGCAGGGCAGGGTCATATGATTATTGATCTGCTCCCCAAGGATGCGGACATATTGAAGAAAAAAGGCTATACAATCGGCACGGTTTCCATCGTCGGTCCATTTCTTGCGCCGGACGGGATGAATGCCGATTCTCCTTTTGCAGACAAACGGGTACGTGAGGCGATTGAGTATGCCATAGACAGACAGGCTATTGCGGAAGCATTGGGATATGGCTTTTGGGAGGCAGCGAACCAACCTGCGATAAAGGGTCAAGTGTGTTATGACCCCAACTTCAAAGGCCGAGAATACAATCCGGCCACGGCCAAGAAGCTATTGTCGGAAGCAGGCTATCCCAAAGGATTTGAGACCCGGATCATTGCCATGCATAATTTTTCACAAGATGCCCTGGTTGCCATGCAGTCTTATCTAGCGGAGGTAGGGATCAAGGCCAGGCTTGAGGTGATCGACCGAGGCAAAGAGGCGGAATATAATCTGAAGGGCTGGCAGAATGGGCTGCTCGTTGGCGGTTATTACAGCGATCGCCTGGATAGTCTGGATCGTAATTTCAATATCAAGAGCACACGGAATCACAGCATGTATCGACCTGAAGGGTGGCAAGCAAAGCTGGATGCGACGATTGCGGAAGTGGACAATGCAAAGCGGGTTCAAAAAACAAAGGAATTGCTCAAGATCATATATGATACGGCCATGAATATTCCACTTTGGACAAATCCTGAAATATGGGCCATGACGGATCAGGTGCAGGGGATCGAGTATGGATTATACCATCCGTATTATTACCTGCCGGGTAGTGCCTGGTTAAAAAAATAACTTTGATGGAGTGATTTATCCACCCGGTGTTCAATGAACTCCGGGTGGATATCAAAAAAGAAAATGACCTCCAGAACACTCACCGTACTGGCCGTCGGGGATCTGATCCTGGACAGACCCGACGCAGAGTCTTTTTTTGAGTTCACGGCACCGACCTTGAGGTCGGCGGATGTCGTGGTGGGTCAAGGCGAGGTCGTATTTACTTCACGAGGCGTGAACACCTATACGGAAATACCCGCTCCACCCAGTGATCCCAAGAATATGAGCGCGTTGCCATTTGCTGGATTCAACGTCATCACGCTTGCGGGCAATCATGTCTGGGATTCAGGGGCACCGGGCATAGAAGATACTATTGCCGGGCTTCGTGAGTACGGTATCGCCGTTACCGGTGCCGGCATGAACATTGATGAGGCCAGGGTTCCGGCGATCATCGAACGTGATGGAATCCGATTCGGATTTTTGAGTTATAATTGCGTCGGTCCTCAGTCATCATGGGCCACTCCGGATAAACCCGGGTGTGCTTATGTCCATATCCTGACCCACTGTGAAGTACCCAATCTCTTGGCAAGACCGCAAATCTATACCTTTGCGGAACCCCATAGCCTCAAGGCAATGGTCGATGATATCCAGAAATTACGGTCTCAATGCGATGTTCTGATTGTTGCCCTTCATAAAGGGGTTGGTCATACAGCGGCCGAGCTGGCCATGTATGATCAACAAGTGCCTTACGCGGCTATCGATGCAGGGGCCGACTTAATCTTGGGCCATCATGCGCATATACTCAAAGGCATTGAATGGTATCGAGACAAGGTCATCTTTCACGGGCTATGTAATTTCGTAACGGTCACGCGCGCCCTTTGGCCCGAGGAAGCGCCGAGCTGGAACTTGCGAGAACATGCCAAGCGACGGATGGAACGAATGCAACTGGATAGGGAATACTTGAATTATCCTTTTCATCCAGAGGCCAGGCAGACCATTATTGCCAAATGTTCGGTTGAGCAGGGTAGGATCTCGTGCGCGAGCTTTCTTCCCTGCCTGATTGATAAGCAGGGACGACCTGAGATTCTAAGGAATGATGACAGAGGAAGAAAAGTCTTTCAATATATGGATAAGATAACCCGTGAAGCGGGTCTCAACGCCCGTTTTGAATGGGAAGACGATGAAATACTGGTCTGCAAGGGATAGGCGCTTTGGAGGATCAATTACAATATCTTATTACGGCGAATACTGAAGAAAACCGGTTTCAATGGGCTAAGGAGTGGAAGAATCAAGGGAAGAAAGTTATCGGTATCTTATCATCCGAAGTCCCCGAAGAGGTTATTACGGCTGCTGGTATGATGCCATTCAGGATAACCGGTACATGGAGCGAAAATATCAGTCACGCCAGGGTCTATCGTACGGAAAACAGTTGCGGTTATTGCAACCATGTCTTGGAATCTTTTTTAAACCCTGATCTTGATTTCCTGGACGGTGTTGTGATCGCAGACATTGATCAGGATCTGGTCCGTCTATGGGATGTGTTACAGGCCCTTCGGATCAAGCCTTTTTGCCACATCATTCATATTCCGTTTGTGGATTCCGCACTCAATATTCGTTTTTTTACGGAAGAGGTCAAGCGTTTGATAGCTCTTCTTGAAGGTTTCATTGAAAGGCCCATCACGGAGAATGCATTGTGGGCGGCTATCGAGACACACAATCAGACGCGTCACCTTCTTTCCGGTGTTTATGACTTGAGAAAACAAGAGACTCCACCCGTATCCGGTGCGGAAGCTTTGGGATTGATCACCGCCGCCACGATCATACCTAAAGAGATATTTAATCGGCAATTGGAATCATTACTCCCTTATCTCAACGAGCGTAAAACATCCCTTGAACATTTACATCCTAGGATCCTTATCACCAGTGAGATGCTGGATCATCCGGCCTATTTGGAACTTGTTGAAGAGCATTGTCTAGTGGCTATGGATGATATGGATACGGGGAGTCGTTATTTTCATTTAATGGTTGACGCAGAATCGAAAGATCCTGTTCAAGCGCTTGCCGAGAGATACCTCGGTCGACAGGGCGCGCCCCGCATGGCCCATTGGAATAGACAGGTTGAGCAAATCATGACATGGGTGAAGGCCTTTAATATTGATGGTGTGATCGGCCTACCGTTGACATGGTGTCATCCTCAAAATTATCGTATGCCCTTTTTAAGAGAAAAATTAAAACAGATCAATATCCCATGCATAAACCTGGATCGGGCCTATCATCCTGCAAACTTTGGCCAGCTAAGGACGAGGATTGGGGCTTTTGTGGAGATGTTGGGTTCGTAATTTGGCAATATTCGTCTAAAGATAACATTATGGGAATCCACGAGAAGGGACGATAGATATGATGAGGTATATGGTATGAGGTTTACGGTCTATGAATGAAAGCTTTAAGGTCGAAAATAGATTGTTTTTTACCTAAAACCCTAAACCTTATACCTTGGGCGATATATAGCCATTCGAAAGCCCGGATGAAATTTCATTAAAGCTTTTTAATACTGTGATGAGACCCCATGAACCATTACGAAGCCAGGATATTAAAACTTCAAAAGCGTATTCAGCGAATAGAAGAAAATCCCGACCCCACAAAACTCAAGTCCAACAGGATCCGGTATGAAATCCAGTTGGAGGAGACCCAGGAACAGCTTGCGGCGTGGCGCGAGGGGAGGCCGTTTTCCGATGGAGGGGGTTCCTTTATGGCCGGACCGCTGGCACGTGCCATGGGATTTGCTCCCATGGGCAGTGTGGGCGTAGCCATCGGCGCCACGGAGCCGGAAAAATATCTTGAGATATCCCGGAGTAAAGGGCTTCCCGTGGACAATGCCTGTGACATGACGTCTATCCCATTTGCCATGCAGGAGTGCGGGGCCGTGCCCCTGGAAGACCTGGCTGTCTGTGATCCCCATTCATGTACGGTTATGTGCTTAGCCGCCATTTATCTCTCACTGACACATACAAAGGATCGATTTACGTATTATCTGGATGTAGGCCTGGAAGAAAATGAGGCAAATCTCAGACACGTGACCAACCAGTTGGAAGAGTTCATTGAATTTGCTGAAAAAACATTCCCGGGAAAAATCCGATATAATGAAGAGAAGCTCAGTGAGATGCAGTCGTACGAAGAAGCCGCCCGAAAGCTTCTTTATGAAATTTATGAATTACGCCGACATATTCCCAGTCCCATTGCAGGCAAAGACATTTTTACAGGTGGATTTGGCGCATCCACGGCAAAAGGACTGGAATATATTCAGACACGTCGTGATGAGATCGCTGAACGGGTGGAAAAGGGCTTGGCCGGAGTCCCTGGTGAAAAATTGCGTTTGCTCTGGACCGTGACCCGCCCTTTTTTCATGGATCCTTTTGAGGTCCTTGCCAAACGAAAGGCCGCGGTTGTCTTTTACTATTCAGGCCCGACATGGCGGGATATACCATTCTCTCGCCCCTCGTACTGGGGTGATCGCGAACTCTCACCATTGGAAAAGGTGGCGGCGGATGCCATCAGCTCTCGGTATCGAACACCTTCCACAACATGGATCAAGGAGATCCTGAAGGTATCCCGGGATTTCCAGATAGACGGCATTATTAACTATAATATGGTGGGCTGTACGGCCACATTGGGATTTAAAAAATTGTTGGAGGATGCAGTTGAAGAAGAACTGGATATCCCGACCCTCCAATTGGAAGGGAAACAATGGGATCGAAGTTATGCCAATGAGGCTATTATCAGCGCGAAATTAGATGAATTCGCGCAAATATGCCTGAATCGTATTCATCAATAAAAAATGTTTTTGGATGAATAGGCTTCTAATTTTTTGTTTTGATTTTTTAGGACAAGTTGATTGCTGATCGTTTGTCTGTCTAAGCTGATTTTACATGAGTCTGTCGACATGTCTTAAGGCCGTCAGGCAAACGCTTCACTTATGAATGAATAATTATTCCCTCCCTCCTAGCCCCCTCCCGCATGGGGAGGGGGATTATGGAAGGACAATAATATTTCATAATGGGACTCACCATTAACATTCAGGAGAATCTTCAAAGGAACAATATGGTCGAAGGTGTTTTAAGCGGCTATCGCGCCATTGATCTCACGAACGAAAAGGGATTTCTGTGTGGAAAGCTTTTAGCGGATTTCGGTGTTGATGTGATCAAGATCGAGCCACCAGGGGGTGACCCCTCCAGGAACGTCCCTCCGTATTATCATGATGAACCGCATCCGGAAAAAAGCCTTTATTGGATATCCTACAATAGTAATAAACGGGGAATAACCCTCAACCTGCAGACTGAAAAGGGCCAAGCGCTTTTTAAGAGGTTGATTAAAGAAACGGATTTTTTGATCGAATCTTTTAAACCCGGTTACTTGGCGAGTCTCGGCCTTGAGTACAAAGCCCTTTCGAGTGTCAATCCCGGCCTGATTATGGCATCCATATCCCCTTTCGGCCAAACAGGACCATATGCCGGTTTTGAAGGATCGGACATTGTGGTACAGGCCATGGGTGTTCTCCTTTGTCAGGCAGGCAACCCGGATCGGCCGCCGGTACGCACGAGCGTGCCTCAGGCCTATCTGCATGCAGCCGCCGATGCGGCAGAGGCTATGATGATTGCCCTTTATCACAGGGGACATAACAATGAGGGACAATGTATCGATGTGTCCGCTATGGAGAGTGTCTTGTGGACGGCCAGCAGGGCGTTACCTTTTTGGGATCATTCCAAGGTCCAATCGGAAAGAACAGCCGGTCTGATTGCCGCATCGGGAAAATATACGCCGGGCATATGGGAATGTAAGGAGGGTTATGTGGCCATGGTGTTCCAGGCCAGCCTCATGGGCACGCGGATCAATCAACGTCTGACAAAATGGATGGAAGATGAAGGCATGGCGCCTCTGTTTATGAAAGAAAAGGATTGGGAGCAGTGGGATTGGCTTCAGGTTACACAGGATGAATTGGACCAACTTACGGATGCTATTGGTCGATTCTTTAAGGCCCATACCGCGGATGAATTGGAGGAGGAGTCGACCAAACGGGGCATACGCATGCATAAGGTATGCAATTCGGCAGACACCTTTGCCAATGTCCAGCTCAAGGCCAGAGCTTTTTGGGTGAGCATGGCGTTTGATTATTTAGATGATACGATCATTTATCCCGGGGCTTTTACGAAATTATCAGTTACAGCTATGAAGGATTGGAGACGGGCCCCCTTGATCGGTGAACATAATCGAGAAGTATATATTGATGAGTTGGGATTATCCGAGGTGGAGTTTGATAGCTTAATGGCCGATGGGATTATATAGGGCACCATTGGGGTCCAAAATAGCCTCAATTCCACCTTTTTCACTATGTAAATGATTATTTTTCGACAACGTCCATAACCGGTTTCATTTCAGGTTTCTCTTTTTCACGGAGTTATTGAAGTGCACCAAAAAGCGCTGCAAGGATTAAAGGTTGCCGGTTTCGTCACGGGTGGCGTCGGCCCGATCATCACGAAAACCTTAGCGACTCATGGGGCCACGGTGGTGATTATCGAGAGCGGCAAAAAACACAACATTACACGTTCGGGCGGTCCTTTTAAAGACAATCTCAACGGTATCAATCGAAGTTATTCCTTTGCCTTTGTGAATACGGATAAATACAGCCTAGCCTTGGATCTTAAACATCCCAGGGCCAAGGAGGTCACTCAAAGGCTTGTTCAATGGGCCGATATCATTGTTGAAAATTGGCGACCCACCGTCATGGAAAGATGGGGCTTGGGCTATAAAGACATCAGTACGATTAATCCCGATGTCATTATGGCCAGCTTTTCACACGAAGGACGCGGGGGGCCCCATGGAGAGGTTCCGGGTGCCGGGCCTGCATTGTCGGCCTTATCCGGATTGATTGAATTGACTGGTTGGCCTGATCGACCACCGGTGACCCTCCCGGCCTTCGGTATTCTTCCGGATTATATTGCACCGAGATTCGGTGTGTTCGCCATACTGGCGGCCGTTGATTATCGACGCCGAACCGGGAAAGGGCAGTATATCGATCTCTCCGAATACGAAACATCCATCCAGTTTCAGATCCCGGCTATCTTGGATTATACGGTAAATAAGCGGATACAGAGGCGTGACGGCAATCGATCGCCTTACGCAGCACCACATGGTGTTTATCCGTGTCAGGGTGTGGACAAATGGTGTGCCATTGCAATATTCACAGAAACGGAATGGGAGGCTTTTTGTAAGGTCTTGGGTAATCCTTTATGGACACAGGATCCAAAGTTCAAGACCATGGAATCAAGAAAAAAACATGAGGATATGTTAAACAAGTACGTCGCGGAATGGACCTTGGAACGTAAGCCCGAAGACATCATGGTGATGATGCAATCGGCCGGTGTGGAGGCCGGGGCGGTTAGAAATATCGGGGATGTGGTGGAGGCATGTCCGCAACTGGCGCACCGAGGCTTTTGGTGGACATTGGAGCATCCTGAAATCGGAAAGACCATTAACGCAGGTAGCAGTTACATCCTCTCTAAAACATCTTATCATTTGGAGAAACCGGCCCCATGTTTTGGTGAGCATACGGAGTATGTGTGCACAGAGTTCCTGGGGATGTCTGATGAGGAGTTTATTGATCTGTTTCAGGAAGAAGTTTTTGTTTAAGTAAGCGATCAGCCATCAGCTAACTGCTTGATTTAAAATGTTTTGGTTGACCGCTGAGAGCTGACGGCTGATCGTTTGAATCCAGAAACGCTAGTTTCTGGATGAACACGAACCAGGAAAATCTCTATTTTCATATGTTTTTAGATTTTTGAAAAATTTTGGGCAAATTCATGGATTCCGCGATCAAGTCGCGGAATGACCAATAAAGTTCTCGGTTAAAGGACAGTAACTTTGCATTTCTGTTTTTTGCCCGTTATTCCGTGACTTGATCGCGGAATCCAATGTTTGACGAACTCGTAAAAAAGTCGTCACCCTGGTCCCGAATGGAGCACGGGATAGACTGCGGCCTGGGTCCGGAGCCAATAGAATTATTTGAAAAGACTGGATTCCGGTCTTCACCTTTCTGCGTGCGGACACGCACAGGCAGGCCGAAATGACCAACATAGGTGTTTTTTCGGCTTTTTATGAGGCCATCATTTTTGGGTTTTGAAAAGATCCAAATTGTTACCTATTTTAAAATAAGGAGTGTTTTAAATGGAGGGTCGACTAAGACATTTAATAGAGTCCAATAGTGAAGCCAATCGGACTCGTTGGGTGATGGAGTGGAAAGATCAAGGCAAAAAAGTCATTGGTGTGATGTCTTCGTATGTTCCGGAGGAAGTGATCTCGGCCGCTGGCATGCTGCCTTTTCGTATCACTGGGACCTGGAGGGAGGATATTCCCCATGCCAGGGTTTATCGTTCGGAAAGTAGCTGCAGCTACTGCAACCATGTATTGGAATCGTTATTAAAGGGTGAATTGGATTTTTTAGATGGAATTGTTATCGGTGACATTGATCAGGATCTGCTTCGCCTTTGGGATATCATGGTTGCAAAGGAATTAAAGCCCTTTTGTTACGCCATGCATATTCCGTTTGTGGATTCCGAATTGAATTATCAATTCCTCAGGGATGAAATCAGGAGGCTGATGGGTGCCCTAGAAGCCTTGGGTGGCGTTCAAATTACGGACGACGCCCTTCGCTCTTCTATAGATACCTATAATAAGATGCGGGACCTCCTCACCCGGGTCTACGAGCTTCGGAAGAGGGAATTTCCTCCCATAACCGGTGCAGAGACCCTGGGCCTAATAACCGCCGCAACCGTCATGCCCAAAGATATTTTTAACAAAGAACTTGAAGATCTGCTGCCATACTTGAAGGAACGAGAGGCGGTCATTCAGCAGGCCCGGCCCCGGTTGTTGATCACTTCCGAAATGCTGGATAACCCGGCTTATCTGGAGCTTGTCGAAGAGAGCTGTTTGGTTGTCATGGATGATATGGACACGGGAAGCCGATATATTAACGGCCAAATCGATACCACCCTTCAAGATCCCGCATATGCAATCGCCAAGCGATATATTTCCCGTCATGGAGCACCGAGGATGGGTGATTGGGACAAACAGATAAAACAGATTATGGATTGGGTCCGGGAGTATCAGGTGGATGGTGTCCTGGGCTTTCCCCATGCATGGTGTTATCCGCAGAAATATCGCATGCCCTATTTAATCGATAGATTAAAGGAGGCGGGAATACCGAATATCAGTCTCGACAGGGAGTATCATCTTGCCAATGCCGGTCAATTAAGGACACGGATCGGGGCGTTTGTGGAGATGTTGGGTTCT
>JAFGGA010000156.1 GCA_016930835.1 Deltaproteobacteria bacterium | reverse complement strand
CGGGTCCCTATTGTGGACGGAAAATATTCCATCGAATGTTATTATATGGCATTGGAAGGAGCCGTTTCACACTTTCGTTCCAACCACGGGCTTAAACAGGGTGAACTCCTGGATAACCTGGACTATCTGATTTACCATATGCCTTTTACCAAGATGGCCCATAAGGCACACAGGCAGCTTGTGGAAATCGAATATGGGGACGCCAGCCCGGAAACCCGGGAAAAGATCTTCGAAGAGTCTTTTGCCAGGATGGTCGCCCCCAGCCTGTCGGGGGCACAGGAGGTCGGCAATGTGTACACCGGTTCGGTTTATATGGGCCTGGTCAGCCTTTTGGAGACCGAAGGAGAAAAGGCGGAAGGGAAAAAGATCGGGCTCTTCAGCTACGGCAGCGGTTGCGGGGCAGAATTTTTCCTTGGTTACATTCAACCCGGGATCAGCGGGATTGTGGGTTCATTCGGGTTCAAGGAACAGTTGGAGAGTAGGAAAAGGCTCACCTTTGAACAATATGTCCAATTTTATTCAAAATCCGGTGAAGAAGTCCTTTATTATCCCGAAGAGGCCAAGGGTTTTAAAAATAAATACACACGGTTTGTTTTTACGGGTTTTAAGGATCATAAACGGCAGTATGCGTGATAAAAAGGGCTAAGGGAGCAGGGCACAAGGTGTAAGGTTGAAATGGAAAGTCATGACTCTTAAAATTCAGGGGAGTCTTAAGCCCCTTAGCCTTTATCGTGCGTGCGCATCCCGAAATACCCGAAATCCCCTCCCCCTAACCCCCTCCCGCGAGGGGAGGGGGGATTCAATCGATGGTTTATTGCAAACCCAAACCCCTAACCCCTCCCGCAAGGGGAGGGGGATGAGGGGATGGATAGTCGTTAAGGGGCATTTCTCTGTTTAGGGAAGGGGAGGGAGTCTGAAGTCCGGGACCCGTTGCTCCAGCTGGGCGCTCAGGCCTTCGAGAAATCTTGGGTCCCTGTAAAGGGCCGCATCTGTTGACAGTTCTTTTTGGACAAATTGCTCCTCATCAAATGCTGAAATATCATAAGCTTCCAAAAGCCGGTCTATCGCCTGGATGGATTGGGGCGCCAGGGGCCTACCCAACCGGGCCATCTCATTTTTCACCTCTTTTAAAGGTTTGCCCCAAAAAGGCCTGTAAACATCAGGGTCTACCCTTCGATTCACTTCCGCGGTGATTTCATTCGGTTCGGCCATCACTTTTCTCTCGCTTTCACGGATTCGAGGGATTTCATCAAGAAAGCAAGTTGCGGATTTGAGGGCTCTTGGAAGCAAAAGGGCGCCGGTTTGATCATCGTGCTCCTCCAATGCCCGCGAATAGGCTTCTTTGTCTGAATCCGGATTTCCTGTTTTATGCAACTTGGGCAGATCAAAAGGAACCTCAACAATATCATCATAGATACCCATGGCCCTCAGGTCATGCGCGAAAACCGGATTGGCCGTTTTCGCCATATAGGCGGCATTTGTAAGCCCTGACTTTACCAGGACCCGGGTTATCCCTCCCCAACCGGGAATAATCCCGATCAGCGCTTCACTGAAGCACATCCCGCTCCTGGAATCACCAATAATATGATCGGTCATCAACGGTATCTCAGCAGAACCTCCAAACCTGAGACCCCCGCCACATAAGCTAACCGTCCTCATGGATCGGGCTGCGCATCTGATTTTTTGGTAGAGATGAACCCCTTTTTTCAGGCGGCTTTCACTCCAATTGAATAGGTGATCAATCTCTTCTTTTGATGCCCCGGCTGCTTCCATTTCACGTTTTTTGGCCAAAGACGTTTTGAGTTTGCTCAAGCTCTCCTTTAAATCTCCTCCCGAATGGACCGGAGCGTTGGCACCACACAATATCAGAAATTGCAGCTCATCCTTTTTTTCGAGGACAATCTCCAAGCCATCATGAAAGGCGTAGAGATCTTTTGTCCCAATCTGATGAACGGGGGGGTTGAAATAGCAAAGGATCGCCCCGGTCTTTCCTTCAAAGACGACCCTGTCAATGATCAGATAAGCTCTGTCGTCCGCCCACTCAAATAGGGCCTCGATATTTTGATAATCGGCGATTCGATTGGATCTGATTGTTCTTGCCGGTCCTTGCATCAGTGTGATCATTTTCCAGCATACAGGACCGCTAGAATTTTTGTGGGTTCTTTGCTGTGGCATTTTACCAGGTGAGGGACCGTGGAGTCATAGTAGATGCTGTCACCGGGTTCAAGGATGTGGATTTCATCCTCAAGACGTACTTCCATCTCCCCTTGAAGGACAAAAATAAATTCTTGACCGTCATGGGTCGATCTCTGGTGCTCTGTTTCAGAAGGTTCAAGGGTGACCAGGAACGGTTCCATGTGCCTGTCCGTCTTGTGGGGAGCTAGTGACTCATATCCATAACCGTATTGTTTTTCCTTGCTCGCGTCATACCGGGAAATCACTGTTCGGGCATCCTTGCGAACAATGGTGTAGGTCTTTTTCTCTTCACCGGAGACCAGATATCCTATTTTTATATCAAGGGCCTTGGCCAGTTTAATAACCGTCCCCAAGGGCGGGATAACCTCTCCTCCTTCGATCTGGGATAATTGCTCAACATCAATATTCGTCCTAAGGTAAATATCAAAAAGACTAAGCCCTCGACCTTCCCTGGCCTTTTTAAACCGCATTCCCATATCAGCGGGGATCTGTTCACCGGCATTTACCTGGTCGAGGTCACCCCCAACGGTCTGATTTTTATCCGTCATAAAACCCTCCAGCAGACTCCTGTCCTTTCATTAAACCCTAATGAATATATTAACGGTCTCAAAATAGTATTCACGGCTCGTGATGCTGAAAAGCCACTGGATTCCGGCCTTCGCCTGTCTGCGTGCGGACACGCACAGGCAGGCCGAAATGACGGGGGTATGGACAATGATGAGACAGTTAATATTCGAAAATGCGCTTTGCTCCACGCCGGACATACCTGCTATTACTTGAATCTCGGTCCATCCATGGACCTCCCTATCCGCCTGGGAGGAGACTTGGGATATCATCCTGGATGAACAAAGCCTCAAAACCACATTAGCGGATGTCCCGCTTAGGTCGATCATCATACATGAATATTGTTAGCAGACTCAATAAAAATATCTCAAAAGGCAATGTATTTTTGTCAAGAGAGATCACCCCGGCAGGCTCCATTCGGAGCAGATCAGATGAATTCGTTTGAAACAAAAGGGATTTATTGTGAGAAGTTTAGCCTTGACGAAAAGGACGGAACATATTACTTAAAGGACCTCGTTGTTGAGGAGTGCAGATAGAACAGTGGTACTGTTGGGGGTTGTCTATATTCTTGTTTTTCATGCAGGATGCCTGGCAAGTACCTGGTCAATCGGGTATTGATGGTGCGGGAAAGCGATAGAGAAATGACCCAACCGAGCAAGATTCCTCATTTCTAGGGACTATTGAACAACACATACCCTTTTTTTACTCCTATTTATACAAGAGGTGATTCCGTATAAGGATTCGAGGATTCAAGGATTGACAAACTCGTAAAAAGCCGTCACCCCGGTCCTGTATCAAGTACGGGATAGACTGCGGCCGGGGTCCAGAGTCCATGTAACTATTTCAAAAGATTGGATTCCGGTCTTCACCGGAATGACAGAAACAGGTGTTTCCGACTTTTTACGAGACCATCAGGATTAGAATGAAATGCTTTTTAAGAGTAGAAAATAAGCCCTTGAATTCGAAAAACCTTGGTCTGTTTGCGCTGGTTGTTTGAATAACATTTTACATGGCGGTGAAGCCGCCTTAGGTGCAATCCTTTCACCAGAAGGATTGCATCAAAGAGATGAAGATGGAAAAGGATATCATTGAAATACGATGGCATGGTCGAGGCGGGCAGGGTGCCATCACTGCGGCAAAGATCGTCGCCAACGCAGCGTTTGTCTCCGGATTCGGCGGCGTTGTCATGGCACCTACTTTCGGGACCGAAAGGAGAGGCGCTCCGGTTTTAACATCACTCAAGCTTTCCAAGAACAAGATCTATGATCTTTCGCCCATTGAAACGCCGGATATGGTCGTTGTGCTTGACCACCTGCTCGTGGAAGAGGCGAATGTCGTGGATGGCCTTAAACCGGGCGGCCTGATCATCATCAATTCACCCAAGGCCATCGGGGAGTATCATTTTCCCGGGATGAAGGTTGCCATAGCGGATGTTACGACATTGGCGAGTGAGGTTGGCCTGACCAAAGGAATCGTTAATACGGGCATTATCGGCGCCTTTGCCAAGGCAAGCGGACTCCTTGATATTGACGTCTTGCTCAAGGCCATTGAGGAAGAGTTTGAGGGCAAGAAACCTCAAAGAAATGTACAAGCGGCTCGCTTGACATATGAAAAAACGGTGATAGCGTCCAACTGAAAACGATTATCATGGCCGATGGGGCTGCAAATAGATGGAAACGAGACAGGAGATGTATAGGTTATGACGAAGGTCAAAAAATTTGAACATATCGTTACTTCCCATGGGGAACCGGGACCCGGAGACGGCGGGAGGACAGGCTCCTGGAGGGTTTTAAGACCCGTGATTGACTTGGACCGGTGCATACCGGCAAAAAGGAATAAAATGGCGTGCTTCACCTGTTGGTTGTTCTGTCCCGATGGCGTGATCACCCGAACCATCCCTCCTCAAATCAACCTGGAATACTGCAAGGGATGCGGCATATGTGCCGCGGAGTGCCCGGCCAAGGCTATCCTTATGATTGAGGAATCCCATTTTATCACGGAGGAGGAATAAGGGCATGCATGCCATTGAATCAGGAAATTTCGCCGCTGCCACGGGTGTTAAACTTGCCCGCGCGCAGGTAATAGCCGCTTACCCGATCACCCCCCAGACGCCGTTGACTGAAAAACTGTCGGAATATGTTAAATCAGGCGAACTCGACGCCCAGTATGTCCCAGTAGAAAGCG
>JAFGGA010000155.1 GCA_016930835.1 Deltaproteobacteria bacterium | reverse complement strand
GGTAAACGCTTATCAACGCACTCGCAAAAGGTCTCGTTTTCGTTTCCCAAATTCATCATATGCAAATACTTAACCGGAAATTAATGATCCAAAATAGATTTATTCTGGACAATCGGAGGCTTTATTGTTTTGTCTTTTCTCTCATTTTTAATAGCCAAAATAGTACTCCCGATTCTCAATCTAGATGCGGCTCCGTTTTTCTTCAAGAATATGCCGTTGAGTGATAAATACTTCTGGATACTTTACGTATGGCCGATATTTTTCTTTTTCAACATATTTGGTGAAGAATTCCTATGGAGGGGCTATATACAGCCAAGACAAGAATTACTGAATAAGAAACATACATGGCTGGTCCATGGATTGTTCTGGGCATTTTGGCATTTGCCTATGGGATTGGACTTAATTATTTCCGCAATTCCAATATTATTTGTTTTACCGGCAATCGTTCAGATAAGAAAAAACACAACAATATCCATAATAATACATTTTGTATTTGGATCATTCGGCTTTTTAGCCTTGGCATTGGGGTTGGTCCATTAAGGGATGAACTAAAAGGCACATAGGTTACAAATTATATCTTTTTAGGCGGCCAAGACCGTCGATTCTTGTGAAAAAAAGCGGGTTTCATACTGGGCTTTTTAGAAAGCAAAAGTTTTTTCAACCCCCTTTTTTATATTATAGGAAATCAAATTGGACCCGAAAAAAAGAGTTTTATTGTTAACTATAATAATGTCTCTATTGGTTGTTACTACCACAATAGTATCCATTGGTATTCTTTACGGAACCGCCATTACAGAAGAAAAGATACGCCTTGCCGAGACTGCAAAGAGCCAGGCGAGACTGATAGAAGCAGTGGCGAGTTTCGATAAGAAGTATAGTAATGATTATCCATTTGGAGCCAGACAGGCGACTCTGACACAGATAAGAGAAGCACATTCTAAATATGAAGGTTTTGGAATGACAGGTGAATTTGCCCTTGCAGAAAAGCAAAATGAACAAATCGTTTTTCTGTTGAGCCATCGTCACTATGACCTTGACAATCCAAAGCCCGTCCCATGGAATTCTATTTTTGCAAAACCCATGCGGCTAGCGCTATCTGGAAAGTCCGGGGTAATAATCGGCCTTGACTATCGAGGGGAAGAAGTTATCGCGGCCCATGAGCCAGTTGGAGAGCTTGGCCTGGGAATTGTTGCAAAAATCGATTTATCGGAAGTCAGAGCACCATTTATCAGAGCGGTTCTCATTACCGGTATTTTTGCCGTAGTTCTCATTGTATTAGGCGTGAGTATCTTTTTTAAAGTTACAAATCCTATCTTGGTTAAACTCAACAAAACCGTTGAAAACCTTCAAAAGGCTTTAAGAGAGGTGAGAGTTCTCAGAGGGATACTGCCGATATGTTCATTCTGTAAAAAAATACGCGATGACGATGGCTATTGGCGCCAAGTTGAGGTTTATGTAAAAGAACATTCCGATGCAGACTTTAGTCATAGCATTTGCCCTGATTGCATGAAAAAGAATTACCCAAATATTTATGAATAGAGTAATATGCGACGTTCCTAACATTTAGACATTTATAATATGGCTATGATAATTTCCACCAAGTAATTAGACACATTCGTCATATTTATGTTTTCATATTGCTGACAGGATAAAATATAAAAGCATGAAGATGTTCATCAATACTAAAACCTTAAACTCGGCCTTTTTAACTCCACTGATCGGATATTGATGGAGCATTCAACCATCAGCTCGGTAAATATTTATGGATCGATGAACGAAGAATCCTCTTTTTATTCAAAAGCCGTAAATTTGGCCTTTTCCGCACCGCAGACCGGGCAGGTATCCGGGGCATCGCCTTCCAGGGTATAGCCGCACACTTCACAAACCTGAATCGGACCTAAGGACACGTCCTGCCTTTTCTCAACAGCTTGCTTTGCCTTTTCAAATAAGGCCTTGTGCATTTTTTCGGTCTTGTAGGACCATTCAAAACTGCGATAAGCCCCTTTCTCATCTTGAAATTCCGCCACTTGCATATAGGAAGGATACATCTCTTCAATCTCAAATGATTCGCCCGCTATGGATAGGCCGAGATTCTTTAACGTATCTCCGGGGCCGAAGGCCCCCATACTATTGGCCACAAATCCGTCATCCAGGTGTTTGAGTTCCCGGTAATGGTCTCCCGCATGAATATATTCCGCATGGGAAATGGCCGAAAAAAGACGCGCAACATTGATATACCCCTCCTTTTTCGCCTGAACGCCGAAATGGCGATACCGCATGTTTGCCATGCTCTCACCCCCAAAGGCATTGATGAGATGCTGCTCCGTCATCTTTTTCATGCTGTCCTCCTGTTGGACTAAAGAATCATATTGTCAGAAGCAAACATAAATCCTTTTAAAAACTCATGCCTATGGGGTCAATACCCTACTCCATACTCCATTTTACTGTATTTATTCATCTTGAATAAAAGGAGAAAGGAAATGGTTCATCCGCTACAGTCCATACAAGCATAAAATACATGCAGCCCCTTATTTAAATGATTCCATAATGATGTACAATGGTATGAACGAATGGTGAGTCAATAAAGGGCTGCCTTGAGCAAAAACCTATCGATCACGGATTAATAGGTTAAACATGAAAATATCCAAAGACCCGATTTACTGTTCAGAGAGAAGAGAGGACCCAAGCCAAGACCGGATGGAAACCCGAAAAGTGGTGATTGTCGGCGCGGGGCAAGAGGGGGCCACTTTTTCGTTTGCCCTCATGTTAAGCGGTCTGGCATCCCATATTTCTTTGGTGGATGTTCATCCCGAACTGGCCGAAGGGCATGCCATGGACCTGAATCATGGTCTTTCTTTTGTTCAGCCGGTTATCATCGAATCTGGTGACTACTCGGTGTGTAAAAATGCCGATATTGTCGTGGTGACGGCCGATTCGGCCCAGAAAGAGGGCGAAACTCTGCTGGACCTCGTCTGGAAAAATAACGAAGTCTTCAAAAAAATCATTCCTGAAATCACGGCCTATGATCCGGGCATATTACTTATTGTTTCAAACCCGTTGGATATGTTGACCTATGTGGCCTTAAAGATATCCGGGTATTCAATGAATCGAGTGATCGGCTCCGGTACCTCTTTAGATACGGCGCGGTTTCGTTCTCTTTTAAGCGAGCATTGTAAAGTCGATTCGAGAAACGTTCATGCCTACATTATCGGTGAGCATGGTGACAGTGAGGTGCCCATGTGAAGCCTGGTCAACATCGCGGGCGTTCCTTTCTTGAACTACTGCCCCGTGTGCGGGGAAAATTGTTTACCCTAGCAAAGGGAAGAAATATTCAACGAGTCCAAGAACGCGGCTTATGAGATCATCAATAAAAAAGGATATATCAATTTTGCCATTGCACTGGCTTTGAAAATTTTTCATAAAGAAGGCGGAAAATACCACTGTAAACCCATAGTCGTCGTAGTCAGTGAAAACAGCCGTGTCTTAAGGATAATTAATCAACATGACCTGCTCATGGCGCTTGAAACCCGGTACAAGGATATTGGTTTGTCCAGGAAGATTGCACATTCCGGTTTCAGCCCCAAATACCCTCGTTCCATGATGGAGGCATATAAGCTTTGGGACAAGCCCCTTTCGGATATATGTAAAAAAGCATTCAAAACCAAGGTGAAGGACTTCATGGTTGTGCCGTCCGAAGGAGAATACATAGGTGAAGATGCCAGGCTTGATGAAGCGGTTCATCAGTTTATTATGAGGGACCATGACTTTCTCTTTGTGAGGCGCGGAAAAGATATTATGGGGATATCGCGACTGATAGACATTTTTATGGAAGTCAAAAAGACCATCGAATCCTGCGAAAAGGAAATAAACGCCGTATCATATTACTACGAAAGTTTTTCGGCACCTCACTCAAACGGTCTTATTGGAAGTATAGTTATAGGAGATTGAGTTGTCGGAAAATAAATGGCGTAAACCTGAAAGGGAGCAAACGCAAATGATAGAAACAAATTATGACATAATCATCCTCGGCTCCGGACCGGCTGGGTTGCAGGCCTCCATACATGCCGCCCGTAGACAGGTGCGGGTCCTGGTGATGGGAAGGATTCATAAAAGCAGTGCATTTCAAGCGCATATCGAGAATTATTGTTGTATCAGCGGTGATACCGGCGCTGAGTTGTTGGAGCAGGCACAATTCCGGGCCAGGGAGTTCGGGGTGACGTTTCTGAATGAAGATGCAACGAACGTGGTCCGAAACAATAGCATTTTCACCATAGAATCTGAGGGAGACCAAAAATTAACGTGTAGTGCCCTCGTCCTGGCCATGGGCATATCCAGAAACAAGCTGGGTGTAAAGGGTGAAAGTGAATTTGTCGGTCACGGGATCAGCTATTGCGTGGACTGTGACGCCGGCTTTTATAAAAACGCGTCCGTAGCCATGATCGGGGGAGAGAGTGCCGCCGTCACAGGCGCCTTGACGCTCCTTTTTTTGCAAAAGATGTCCACCTTATTTACGAAAGCCTGGAAGTGGCGGACTATCTGGCTGAAAAAGTGAGAAACAGCGCCATTCATATTCATGAAAATCGCAAGGTCACTGAGATTTTAGGTGAAGCATCCGTGAACGGTGTGATACTGGACGACGGCACGCGGTTGGATGTGAGTGGTGTATTTATCGAGCTGGGGGCCAAAGGCGCCGTTGCATTGGAAAGTAATCTGGGTGTGGCCCTTGATCCGGAGACCATGAAATTCATTTCAACCAATAAAAAACAGGAGACCAATGTCCAGGGGGTATATGCAGCGGGAGATATTTTTTGCCCGCCCTGGCAGGTGGCCAAGGCGGTCGGGGAAGGGTGTGTGGCCGGTCTGGAAGCCACCTCTTATGTCAAGAATATCAAAGAGGGGCATTCATAATAAGGTCCTGTTTACCTAAAAATAGAGGATCAAATGCATTTATAATCTTGAAAATATGATTATAAAAACGAATCATCGATGAGAATAACCAAGTAAAAAAGGAGTCAAAATCATGAAAAAGACATTGTGGATATCGATCATTTTCATCGTCGTTGGGGGGCTTGGCTTGATGACCCTTTACGCGCATCCTACAGGTTCTGGTATGATGGGCCCGGGATATGGTCCCCAGCAGCAGGGTGATTGGAACTATTGCCCGTATTGCGGGAGTTATTTGGGCGGTGGATACGGCATGATGGGACCCTGCATGATGGGTCGAGGCTATTATGGTGGGATGGGTCCCGGTATGATGGGTCGAGG
This sequence comes from Deltaproteobacteria bacterium, assembly GCA_016930835.1. Lineage (GTDB taxonomy): Bacteria > Desulfobacterota > DSM-4660 > Desulfatiglandales > HGW-15 > JAFGGA01. The sequence continues at coordinate 5,400 of JAFGGA010000155.1, read as the reverse complement.
CTATTACGGTATGAATCCCGGAATGATGGGTCCTGGTTATAGTTACGGGCAGCCGTATCAACAGCAGGAACCCATGACTGAAAAGGACGCAAAACAGGTTTTGGAGAATTACCTTCAATTCACGAGAAATCCGAACATAAAACTCGGCAAGATCGAAGACAAAGATCAATATTTTGAAGCGGAGATCGTGACCAAAGAAGGCTCTCTGGTGGATAAGGTAACCGTTGATAAAATGACGGGTTTTGTTCGAAGTGTATATTAAGGGTCAATGAGGATCCAAGGGATCTGGGGTTCCAGGGGTCAGGTGAAACGTCGACATCTTCGGGATACCGATATTGTAAGGAGGGTAAACCATGAAATTTAGAAATCGTATTTCATTCGGGTTAGCAATATCCCTATTCATTTTTTTTATTGTCTTTAGGGTATCCGGTCTTGGCTGAATGGGGACAGGGATATGACCGCTGGCATATGGGGCGGGGCATGATGGGTGACTGGGGCATGGGATGGTTTGGAGAAATTTTTATGATTATTTTTTGGATACTTATTATTATCGGTGTGATTTTTCTGATTCGATGGTTGATTCATAGCACTAGGAGAGACTCGGATTTCTGGCATAAAGGTCCGTCGAGTGCCATGGATATCCTAAAGGAGCGTTATGCCCGGGGGGAGATTGATAAACAGGAATTTGAGGAAAAAAAGAAAGACCTCACATAAGGAAAAATCCATGACAGAGAAAAAAGATAAAATAAAAAAAGAAGAAAAACTGAAAATGCAAGGGCAGGAAGAATGGCCTTTGCCTTATTGTAACACGGCGGCTGATCCGGAGCATCAAAGGGCCCACCAGGAAGATGAGCCATGTGATGATGCACGCGGTACGGTCTTTCAAGAACAAGGAAAGAACGTCCAAGATCAAAACAATTAATCGGGGATCTTGAGAAAGGAGGTAACGAGATGTCAATGCCGAAAGAATCACGGTATATGGATCTCCAGGAAAATATTGTTCAAAACTGGAGAAATTTCATCAAAAATCTGGAAACATCTCTTAATATGCTGGAAGAAGAGATTGATGAGGCCGCTCATATGTAGCACATATGCACATCGGAGTGGTGTGAGGCCACGGAACATGGGATGGATGAACTCGGAAACAGTCTTTATTCCATCAGTGAACCAAGATGGGCTTCGGCCGAAGACAGTCTAAACATCAAAGTGCTCAGGAAGAAGCTTCATGATCTTTATGCGAAGTATTAGGCCGCTGCCGAAAGGTAATGTAAAAATCCTGATCACGGCGGCCGACGTGCTTCGGGGCTGCAAGGTCACCGGATGGAAATCCATTATTCAGGATATCAAGAATGCCGGGGCCACATTTGTGGATGCGGCCGTGGTTGAAGACGGAAATCTGATCAGCCGCCGCCACCCGGTGGATCTTCCCGAGTTCATTCGGGCTTCGTTGAGAAAACTGGAAGGAGGAATCAGATGAAAAAAAATATGGGGACGATTGATCGTGTGATTCGAGTGGCCTTGGCTCTATTGACTGGTGTTCTTTACCTGGCAGGGGCCATCTCAGGAGTCGCTGCCATTATTTTTGGAATCATCGCCGCTATATTTTTTATCACCGGGTTTGTGGGTTTTTGTCCGGCGTATGTACCTTTTAAGAATTCCACACGAGGCAAGAATCCACCTAAAGAAAGTACCCCTTAGCAGGGCTCGGAGAGGTCCCATCTTCCTGTCCGCCTTCGCTCGCCGGGAAACCGGCGGCCGGAGGCGTCAACATTGAATAACAGGTACTTGTATAGACCTTCACAGTAATCGCAAATAAAAACTAGGAATGCGTCCATGCAGAAAGAGGCCATGTTCTATAAAACCATGGAGGATAAAAACGTCCATTGTTTCCTTTGCAGCCACCATTGCAAGATAGCGGATTCCAGATTCGGGTTCTGTAATGTCAGACAGAATATAAACGGCAGGCTATATACCCATGCTTATGGAGAAGTGGTCGCGGCCCATGTGGATCCCATTGAAAAAAAGCCGTTGTACCATTTTCTGCCCGGAACCTTCAGCTTTTCCATAGCGGCAAAGGGGTGCAATTTTCGTTGCGGCTTTTGTCAGAATTGGCAAATCAGTCAGGTTTCCGGGGAAAGCGCTACGAACCCGATTGAGTATCCCTTCTCCCCTGAGGAAATTGTCAAAACCGCCCTTAAGGAAGATTGCAGGTCTATCTCATATACCTATACCGAGCCGACCATTTTTTTTGAATATGCCTATGACACGGCCAGGTTGGCCGATGAGGCGGGACTTGCGAATAGAGAACTTATATCGTAAGGAGGTGTTCTATGGCCATATCAGGGAAATATGGGAAAATAGATATTCCGAATGTGGGGGATGACGAGCCCGTATTCGTTTTGCAGGCCCAGGACAAACTGGCGGAGGCGGCAATCGTCATGTATCAGACCTTGGCCGCTACCCATGGAGCCGCTGTAGCGGGAAAAGTGAAAATGGAAATCGATCATTTCCGAAACTGGAGAGGCAAAAAGAAGCTCCCGGATTAAGTGTTCGAGCTTGGTTAAGCCATGTTAAACAAAGAGGTAAAAAGGCCGCACGTCGTGATCATCGGCGCAGGGTTCGGAGGGTTGAATGCCGTCAAGGTCTTTAAAAGGGAACCGGTTTCCATTACCCTTATCGATAAAACCAACCATCACCTGTTCCAGCCTTTATTGTATCAGGTGGCCACATCGGGCCTAACACCCGCCGACATCGCGACACCGATCCGTTTTGTCCTGCGACATCAACAAAACGTCAACGTGCTGCTCGGGGAGGTCCTGCAGATTAATGCATCACGAAAATGCGTCGCATTGTTTGATCAGGAGATCACCTATGATTATCTCATTGTCGCCGCCGGCGCGACCCACACCTATTTTGGAAATGACCATTGGGCGTCCATTGCCCCCGGATTGAAGACCATAGCGGAGGCCGTCGAGATCAGGCGCCGAATTTTAACGGCCTTTGAAACGGCCGAGAAATGCGCCGGTGACCATAACCGGGAAGATATCACCACGCTGGTGGTGATCGGGGGAGGGGCGACGGGCGTGGAGATTGCCGGTGCCGTCGCCGAGCTGACAAGGATTTCCATGGCTTCGGATTTTCGTAAGATTGATCCGCGTAAAACAAGGATACTGCTCATCGAAGCAGGGCCCCGCCTCCTGCCGAACATGTCCGAACATTCATCTAAAAATGCCTTGGAATCGCTTCGGAAACTGGGTGTTGAAGTCCTTTTAAACAGCCCTGTGACCGATTTGGCGGATCATTATCTCATCGCCGGCGGACATCGGATATCCACCCGCACGGTTATTTGGTCGGCCGGTGTGGTGGGATCCCCTCTGGCAAAAACCTTGGAAGCGCCATTGGATAATCATGGTAAGGTTCAGGTGAACGAAGATTTAAGTATTCCGGCATACCCAGAGATTTTTGTGGTGGGGGACCTGGCTTCGTTCAGACAGTCATCCGGGGACCCCGTGCCAGGGCTTGCGCCCGCGGCCATCCAGGAAGGACGTCACGCGGCCCGGAATATCCTGAGGTTAATAAACGGTAAATCTACGATTCCGTTTCGATATTTCGATAAGGGCACCCTCGCCACCATCGGCCGATCAAAAGCCGTTGCGGATATAGGCTCTTTAAAGTTATCCAATTTTTTTGCATGGGTCATTTGGCTTTTCACTCACATCTTTTTTTTAATCGGATTTCGGAATCGTTTTATTGTCCTCATACAATGGGCATGGGCCTATATCACCTATCATACGTATTCAAGGTTAATCACCTACCCATGGAAACCTTGGGTACCCGGTCTTCCGGACCGACAGGTACCCGATTATCCGGGATGCCCGTGTGAGAGAATTACCTCTCTTGGAAAACCACTCAGGCGCTGAGATTTCATCAACCCAGCCCGTTCCCCGATTTTGATCGTTTCCGATGGCCAAGGCACTGCCGCCATAAGCATTCTGTTTCATGGGGCCGGGCACAAATCTTTCTCTCGCAACCTCCATCATAGCTTGTAAAACCCGGGAATCGTGAATTTGCCCTGGGATGAGCTGTGTCCTGACCATATTTTCCCTGGCTTTATGGTAGCGATTTTTCTTCGACGGACTTCGCCCCTGCTCATAAGGTGTCATGATCTGCACTTGAACTTTTTGTTTATATCATTCCTCCGGCGAGGTTTTTGATGGTTACATTTTTTGTCATGGATGCTCTTTTTAACAAAACAATAACCTCTTGTTGGTTGAGGTCGTACCAAAGCCGATAGGCATCAGCGACTGCAAAATAGGGACCGCTTCGTATATTGGGGCAAAAAACAGCATCTACTTCAGCCGCGACTTTTTCAAGGGACCGGACCGGGGCCGTGGGAACCGCCACAATGATTTGAAGGACGTCTTCTCTTTTGACCGTATGAATAGAGGCCATCATAGTATATCCGGAGGCGATGCCGTCATCTACAAGAATCACCGTCTTCCCCTTTAAAGCGGGGAAGGGACGGCCTTCACGAAAAAGATTGTTTCTTGACTCTAATTCAGCATGGACCCGCATTTCTTCTTCCTGAATCTGGGTAGGACTCAGGAAAAACTCCGCCCGGAGGAGTTCATTAATGATGACACAACCATCAAGCGTCATTGCACCGAAACCGGCTTCAGGATTGCCCGGTATTTGAAGCTTTCTCACGATGATCAGATCAAAAGGAGTATCCATGGTTTTGCTCACCGCTATCCCCACCGGAACGCCGCCCGAGGGGATGGCCAGGACCAGGCCGTCTTTGATGGAACCATATTCAGCCTTAATCATGGAACCCAGAGTCATGCCGGCATCCCGGCGATCGGCAAAGACATGATGTTTGTCTCGATATTCTTTTAGCTCATGGATATTCATATTCATCATATTTTCCAATAAATATCAGCATGAAGGAATGGGGTTGATCCTGTATTTTGGAGTGCGCGGGAATGCATGGAATGTAGATTCATGGGATACAAAGCACTATGGAGAAAGCAGTTCCCCATGTAAACTCCTTATCGCAAAGATACCAGGCCAGAATCCTTATCGGATCAAACACATCCCCATTGGTGATCCGGATGATCATATTCTTAGGTTGATATCCGAAGAAAATATCGATATGGTGGCGATGGCCAAGTGCGGATGAAAAGTCTGGTTCGCATTCGGTAGTGTGGCGGAAAAAGTGGTCAAGATGCCCCGGTGACGGTTGTCACAATCCCGGTGTAGAATCCGTCGCCGCCGAAACTTTTTTTCAAACCCGTTTGGGAGGGCAAGCCTATGATGGGTATACTGGATGCTGGGTAAAACTCGTTAGTGGATTCTAGGTTATGGATAAAATTGAGGCATTAAATAAGGCCGTTTCAGCCG
>JAFGGA010000154.1 GCA_016930835.1 Deltaproteobacteria bacterium | reverse complement strand
TGCGTTAATTGTTTTTTGTTCTAATCGCTAATTAACACAATTGAGGCTTTGCCTCAAAGGAGACCGTCTTTCTCATTTTATCGGGGGGCTGGATAATTATGAGACAGTTAATAAAACCGCAAACCTTCCAAGTAGCCCCACAGAGCAAGGTTATTTAAGCGCCTTTTGCTCTTTGTGCCTGTCCTCCATTCCATTGGTCGCAGCGATGGGGCGGGTAAAAAGCAATGTCGGCTTTTGGGTGTGAACTTGAAAAGAGATCCCCGTACCCCCGAAAACCGTTTTTGGAAAAGCCTGATCCGATGTGAAAAAATTTTTCCGGACCCCTATTCGTACCGCTAAAAACATTTGACAAAAAGCCGGTGCAACGAATATGATTGAGGCCTACACTCTCGATTCACCGGCAACATGAATGTGCTCTGTACAACTCAAACCACTGCGTTAAAGACCCTCCGTTTTTTACGCTGATAGGATGAAAGGTCTTATATGAAAAAGATTGAAGCCATCATTAAACCATTTAAATTGGAAGAGGTAAAAGACGCGATCCTGAAACTGGGTATCAGCGGAATGACTATTTCGGAGGTCAAGGGTTTTGGCCGCCAAAAAGGTCATAAAGAAATTTATCGCGGCGCCGAATATGTCGTGGATTTTCTGCCCAAGGTCAAGATAGAAGTGGCCGTGGCATCGCCCCTGGTATCCGAGGTGGTGGAGGCCATTAAAAAGAACGCCCATACAGGACAGATCGGCGACGGAAAAATTTTTATTATCCCGCTTGAAAAAGCCATCCGTATTCGAACCGGAGAAGAAGATGATGATGCCCTTTAGCACACGGCTCATCACTCACCCCACTCTTCAAGCCCATCTTCAAGTTCCTCTTTGGCTTGTTTTGGCTTGACTTTTCGGTAGACATTGTAAGGGCTTTTTCGTTCACCGTCCACCACCAGTAAATCTTTTTCAACAACAATACCGAATAATCGTTCATTCTCCTGAAGGTAGGGGAAAATCAAATCCCAATCCATCGCTTCCAGAGAGACAATCTCTCCGCCGTTTAATTGTTCTTCATCGATCAACCCATGGGGATCCCGAACATAAATGGCCCCGCCGGATGCCAGGGAGAAGAGATTGGAACCGGGATAGGGTGTGGCTTGTGGAATGATTTGACCATCATGATGAAAACTCACGCCGTTAAGCACGACAAATCCACCTCCGTTTAAAGGATCACCAGCCATAAAAGACTCCGCCAGATAATCCAAGCAGGTACCATTAATGACCACTCTGGGTTTGCCCACTGCATTGATCAAAGGTCGGCCCGCGGCATTACCCATAACATAAATTTCCCCGCCTTTGGCCCCATATAAAAAGGTTTGTCCGGTGTGACCGTATATCACCATTTTCCCGGATTTCATAATCTGTCCCAATTGATCTTGAGCATTGCCATGGACATAAATCGATAACCCATCGATGCCGGACCCTAGATAATCACCGGCGTTACCATATACATCGATACGAACGCCACCCGATTCGGGGCCCAATCCACACCCATGAAACCTCTGGCCTTTTAGGCCGAAAACAATAAACCGACGCCAACCTCTGAAATAGGCCTCAGCGATCAAACGGCTGTCACAATGGTCCCCTTCCGGTGGGAAAAGGGATGCATCGACGACCAGGACTTTTTCTTGGTATCCCGGTCCGCGAAAAAACTGCCTGCTCTCCCAGTCTATCAGACGGTAGGATCCTTTTTCACCTTCGTCTTCAAGGGAAGGAAGATGTCGTAAAATAGTCTCCAGTGTATGGTTGAGCATCTGCAGGACGGAACGCCTTTTTTTATCATAAGTCGGATAACGCCTATCGATGAGATATGTTAAAGCATCCAATGCCACTTTAAAATAGGCGTCACCGCGTAAGGCCCATTTCTTGATTTCCCTTAAACATTCCATGATGTCCGCATAATCCCATTTTCCGATTCCATCTCTCATATTCTCATAGAGAAGGTCCGCACGTTGCAGCTCAAAAAATTCCGAAACATGAAATCTATCCTTATCTTCGTCCCCCATGATGTAATAAACACGACCCGGAAGGTAAGCGGTTTGATTCGGGGGAACATGGATTTCCTTCCCGAATTTATCCACACAAGTCATGGAACGTTCGAATCCATCATGATCCGTTTCATCTAGATTAAAAATAAAGGCCCCTCCATCCGTGTGGCTTCCACCACGGGCATTCCAGTAAAGATCAGCAACGGTGCCGATCCTGGGGTCTTCGTCCGACAGGCTCTTTAAGGTCGCATCAATGGCCTGTTGTTCGGAGCAGATGAGTCCCACCTGAACCTGGCCGTCGTGAAGGGCAAATACCTGAGGTCTGAGCATGGCCGTATCCGTAATACCGATCAGTTGAAGACGGCTGTTTTCCGTATCATTGCGAGCGATGATAAAAAACCATGGACCATCCGGCGAACCGTGAATATGGGCGGATTGAATCGCTCTATAGATCCGTTGCTTTTCAAGAGGCAATTGATTAAAGTCCCGCTCCATGGTCGGTGCCAAGGCCTCTATGACATATTCAAGCGGATAGCGATAGGTCCGAATGTATAGATCGAAGAGAAGGGCAGAGACCTCGGTATCCGTTAGAAACAAGGTGGAGATATTACGCTGCTTCAGGTACTCAGCCACCGAATGATAGTTGGCAAAATCCCCATTATGAACCAGGGCCTCATTCATCCCAATGAAGGGGTGGGCGCCTGCCGGATGCCAGACCCGTCCTTTGGTGGGATACCGTTGATGGGCAATCCAGATGTGCGCCTTAAAGTCATCCAGCTTATAATATCTCACCACTTCTTCGGCATAACCGACCACCTTGAGGATAAAAAAATTCCGTCCATGTGAAAGGACAAAGGCCTGTTGTTTTCCAAACGCGTCATAAAAGGTTTTGTTCATTAGAAAACTATTCTGGTACACAAACTCATCTTCAGCCTGGCGCTCTGACAGGCCTTCCAGGTGATTTTCGGCAATAAAAGACTTCAGTACATCCGGTTTCACCCGCACGAAATAGCGACGAACATCAGGCGGTCGGACATCCAGGCTTGGGATATCTCGATAATCATCGATATGCGGGATCTCTTCCGAAAGATCCACTCGAAAAAACGGTTTAATGAACCGATCTTCCAGTCCATGAACGACGGTTTTATCCAAGATTGCTATCTGAAGAATATAGTCATCTTGCAGAATGTCTCTTGAGACACCCAGCATACGGTGATCAAAACCCATAGCCGCGATACCCCCCCCACGACCATTACCACGGTTATGCATCTGTTTGGACGGCTCAAAAATATGTTTTCCCCGGACAGGAATACTGCAAGCAAACCCTGTAACCCCGCAACCCCCTTCCGCCTCAGTCTCAAAAAGGGTCCTTTGAGGAAGATCCTGCACCAGGGATTTTCTAGATTGAATGATGTTTGTTATGGTCTGATTTTTCAGCATTGTTTTAGTGTGTAGCTCTTCAGTAATTTTAGAATCTTAAATGAATAGAAAAAGGCGTACGGTTTATGGGAAACTCAGGACCTTGCATCGGCATGATGCCTTATACCTTGTACCGTAAACCCTAGACCGTAGACCGGTCTTTTAGATAATCCAAATGAACCAGACAGTCGGTTTGCCCCACCAACTCCTTTAAGCTCTTGATCCCCAACCGTTTAAGAATGCGAATAAGTTCTTTTCGCCATGCTATGAAAAGGTTGATAATACGCTGGGTGCCCCATTCAATCTCCATGAGCTGCATCAAATCCGGGTCTGTCGTGGCGATACCGCGGGCGCATCCGCGACCGCTTTCACAGTTGTGACATCGAATGCATTCCAGTGCCACTAGATCCGCAGTTCCGGTACAAACGCCATCAGCACCCAATGCAATGATCTTGACCACATCATGCGGTGTCCGAATCCCGCCGCTCGCAATGACGGTGATCTTGTCACGCACCCCTTCTTCCGTTAAGAATCGATGAACCTTGGGAACCGCATACTCAATGGGCATGGCGATATTTTTCTTGGCTATCTCCGGAGCGGCACCTGTGCCTCCGTAACTACCGTCCAGATGAATAATATGGGCGCCGGCATAATAGCTCCCTACTGCCACCATATCCACATCAGTCGGCGTGGATACCTTGACGGACACCAGGGCCTGGGGGTTTATGGCCTTGATCCAATCCACATGTTTTTTATGGTCCTCGACCGAATAAACACTGTGAAAAGGAAATGGGGAAAAAAGAGGAAAACCCACGACGGCCTCACGCATCCGGGCAACACCAGGTGTGACTTTGTCGCCCAAGAGATGCCCTCCCAGTCCGGGCTTCGCACCCTGAGCGTATTTGAATTCAACGATCTTGACACGCTTAATGGTCTCCTCACGAACACCGAAAAGCCCGGTGGCCACTTGAGTAATCACATGGTCGTCATAGGGCTTTAACTCATCAGGGTAACCACCCTCTCCTGTACAGCAAAAAGTCCCAAGCGCGGCAGCGGCCTTAATGCGACTCAAGATGGTCGCGATGCTCACTGAACCATATGACATGCCACCACCGTAAAACGGAACTTCGATCCGTACCCGATGGGCATTGTCATTTCGACGATTTAATACAACGCCCACATCTACATCATCATCCGATATATCATCGAAACCGGGGGTTTTCTTCTTCATGAGAATTCGCAATTTATCGAAGCCGCCTCCGGAGGATCCCACCTTGTATTCAAGCCCTAACGAGGGCGTTGTGCCGAACTCAGCCATATACCACGTGCTTACCAGTAGATCCGCCGGCCACCTAAAATCGCCCAATGCATCAAAATCAGGATTTCTTTTAAGCGATAGGGCATTCTCCGGACAAGCTTCATGACATGGCCTTGGGCAATTCTCACCGACGCAGAGATATTGGTTCTTAATATACACCTTTCCCCTTTTCATAATATGAACACCATAAGGGCATATCTCCACACATCTTCCGCAAGCAGTACAGGCCGTGGTTCGATGCAATCTGTATTTCCCAATCGGGTTTCTGAAACGGGATGGTGTTCGTACAATCTCGGGGAGCTGAAATGGTTCGTTACTCAAGCTCATATCCCTCCTTCACTTTGATCAGAGTTCCGAAGAGATCTTTTTCAAGGTCTTCAAAAAACATGGCCCTTCCGACTTCTCCACGTAATCGTCTGGCCTCTCGAATTCCCATGGCACCCATGACTTCAAGAAGTTGATTGTGCCATGCACCCATAAGGTTGATGGTCCTCCTGGCCACCCATTTGGAATCTGCCTGATCAATTTCAACCGGGCAAGAAAGTCCTTTTTCACAACGTCGACACATCCTGCATTCCAGCGCGATCAGGATCGGGAAATCCAATATCACGGCGTCTGCGCCACAGATAATCGATTTGGCAACATGCTCGGCCATGGCCAGCCCACCGCTTGCCACCAGCGTAATCTCATCACGAATTCCTCTTTCGACGAGGGCCTGATGAACGCGCCGGATGCCGTCTTTAATATATTGAGAGGGTTGATCCAGGGTTGTGCCATCCATCCTTCCTTCTAAATGGATCACTGGGCAACCGGCATCCAATGCCGTTGGGATATCCTCCTCCACACCTTGTGAAAGTGGGAAACGCATGGCTACGATGGCGGATGGATAACTATATCGTGCAACCTCAATATTTTTATCCCAATCCTTATCCCAAATGAGCTCCACCATTCGCGTCATTTTATTGGGGGCCATCTTTTTGAATCCAGTTCCGATGGAGGGAACCAGATGACGTTGGACTTCCAAAGGATATTGGGAGCATATTTCTTGGGGCAATACCAATAACGTATCCAGGTGTCTGGCCGCCATGACCCATCCCTTGATGGTTTGATCATTTACGGCACCGAATCTTGGAAGGCGCATCATCATCGGGATAGGGATATGGACGAGAGGCGGGATATCTTCGTTCATTTCACCCTCACCCGTAAAAACGAGGTTTTTGGGTGTCCTTCCCAAATCAACCGTCGTACTGATATATTCCCTACCGTGGATTCCATCACGGGTTGGACGAACAATCTCCGACATATCGGTCCACATGGAGTCAAATCCAGGCCCGCTGAATGGCCCGGGATAACCCGCACCGGAAACCGGAATTTTACCCGTCTGAGATTGATACCAGAGCCGGGCGATAGTGTCCGGCGTCCAATGAGAATCGCCCATGACCATAAAATCAGGATTGATGGATTTATGAATCAACTCCCTGGGACAATTCTGAACGCACCGAAAACAATTCATACATTGATTATCAATGGAATCCACCATCTGGCGATCATCCATATGCCGATGGTCATAGACACCATATACACACTGGTTCTTGACACAAACCGCGCACTTCAGGCACCCCTCTTCCCAGGCAATAACCCCCGACTTGGTGATGGGTTCAAATCGATGTGGAACCGGTTTGGTATGAATCACATATTTAGATGGCATTTAGAGATAATATACCCCATAGCAATATTTTTGATTACGATAATAGGCTCCAGACAAAATGAGATCCCAGTCATGGCTCAAGGCTCAAGGCAGAATCGGAGAAGCTTTCCCCTTGTGCCACGCGCCATGCGATCTACGCCTTTTTATCCTGGTCTCGGAAGAAGTCCCGCACTCTCGGCAATCTCCTGCACCGTCTCTTCCCATTCTATGGCCATGATGTGAACACCCTTAACACCGCGCATTTCCTTCATCTGGAGGATAGTCTCTACGCATATCTTGATCCCTTCCTCCCGCTGCTTGTCTTTAGGTGCTCCATCCATCCTCTTGATCACGGCATCGGGGATATCCATACCGGAGACTTTGGATTTCATGTATCGGGCCATTCCAACCGATTTCAATGGTGTAACGCCTCCAAGGATAGCCACCCGATCAGTCAGACCATTATCACGGGCCATTTCCAACCATTTACCAAACCGTTCCAGGTTATAGACACATTGGGTTTGGATGAAATCAGCACCTGCCGCTATCTTCTTCGCTAACCGTACAGCACGAAATGATAATGGATCAGCGAATGGATTTGCGGCAGCTCCGATAAACAATTCCGGTGCCTTGGTCAATGAATCACCCCCAATAATCTTGGCACCATCGCGCATATTCTTCACGACCTGGACAAACTGAATCGAATCCAGATCGAACACACCCATGGCCTGGGGCTGATTGCCGAAAACCTGGTGATCTCCTGAGAGGCACAGGATATTTCGGATCCCAATGGCCGAAGCCCCCAACACATCGGACTGCAATGCAATCCGGTTACGATCCCGGACGACCATTTGCAGAACCGGGTCCAGTCCTTCCGATTTTAATAGACTGCACGCCGCCATGCTGGACATGCGTACAATGGCCGTTTGATTATCCGTCACATTCACGGCATCCACATGACCCTTTAATAATCGAGCCTTCTGGGTCACTGCTTCAGGATCAGCGCCCTTGGGAGGACCGCATTCAGCCGTGACGGCAAATACACCTTTTTCCAGAACCTTTTTCAGTTTGCTCGTCTCGTTCATGATTGCTGGTCCTCCCTGATAATCTTTCTAGGTCCTTTCCCCTGTTTCTTGGCCCAATCCTTTGGCGGATAAATCATCTCCAACCTTCCCAACGCATTGAATCGAGCCAACCGGTCAATAATCATTTGCCAGGCGCAAGGCACTTCGGGGTCGACTTCGCAGACACCGTTTTTGGACCCGCCGCATGGACCATTTAAGAGCTGCTTGGAACATCTACTAATCGGGCAGATACCCCCGAAAAAATAAAGCATGCAATCACCGCATCCTTGACAACTTTCAATCCATAATCCCTGATCACGTGTCTCACCCAGAAATTCCGTATTTAGGGCCGGGATAACGGGGATCTCTGGAAACATCTCGGCCACGGCCTGGACACCGGCGCCGCAGGCCAAGGAAAGAAGGGCGTCATAGTTTTGTATGACATCATCCAGTTGGATGACAAAATCCCTCACGCATTGGCGGTCTAATGTTTTTTCGTCAATCGTTACATCTTCATGATTCATTCTTGCCGCCATTCTCAGGGCCGAGGCCAGCATTGCCGTTTCCTTTTGTCCCCCGGCGGCACACTCCGCCACACACGAACCGCATCCAACCGCAAGGATGCGTTTATATGGATTGATCATCTCCCGAATCTCATCTATGGGCTTTTGTTCAGCGGTAATCATAATGTCTTAACTCCTGTATTATTTGAGGCGCGGGTCTCAGGGCGTACGGAAAACCATTTATTCTTCTTTACGACTTTGCCGTTTAAGCCTTACCCATATGTCTCGTTCTCTTGCCGTATGCCGTAAACCCTATACCACATACCTCGCTTCTATAACCTTCTTCCTTTTGATACGCCTAATCTTGATGTTTGTTCGGAAAGCTCCTTTACCCATCGGGACAATGTTTTGGGTTTCTCTCTTGATCCCAAAAGGATACCCAGACGCTCTTTCTCCAGACCAATGCTCTCAATGATGGCCTGCGTTCTTTCCACACGCTTTTTTGCTCGACGATTACCTTCAAAGTACCTGCATGCACCTTCGGGGCAAGCAATGACAAATGCGGCATCCGCGAAAGTTTCCAAGGCCTTTAATAGATGAAGGGGTTCCAATCTTCCACCGCAAGGAATCGGGAATAGTCGTATAGATTCCCCGTAATGACTTTCCAACTCCTGCCGGGACCCTTCATCGCCTCCGGGAATGTTCTGGCAATAAAAGATCGCCAGGATCGGGTTCTGTCCATTGCTCATTTCAGCGGCCATCCCATTTGGTTTGATATCAGCTTTATTCAATATTGCCCTGCTCAAATAAAAAAGGCGTCTTGCTCCTGATTCAGAAGTACGACGCCTTTGTCACAACCATTGGAGATTAAAATAATATGCACGTCATTGTGCGATTATTCATTATATAAACAAACAAAGAGGTTTGGTCAAGTCTTTTTCAAAAATTTTTAAAACATATAGATTTGATGGGAATCCGGGTTTTTTCCAAAACAGGTGATATCATCGATCTTGTTCAAGGCCGGACCACGGCAAATGGCATAGAGGGTCCTTTCCACGCCGATACCACCTCCAAAGGTCTCGGGAAAAGTTTGTCGGCCGTGATCATCTTTTCGAGCCGCCATCATGAGAAACGGGCCATAACCACCCAGCTCGTCGATATTCCTGATATTTCCCTCGAATATCACCGGCCTGGCGGGGATGATTTCATTATCAAATAACCTCTCCACGATAGCCTCGTAGAGCCACTCCCTTACGGCACCCGATAGGATTTCCAAGGCAGGGGTCTGCTTTCCCGTATCTCGAATGATACTTTTGGCGCAGATATCATAATTATAGATCATGTCCGAAGTGACCTTGGATATAGATGTTTTGCCTTCAGGCCTCAGATAAGGATAAATCAAATCATAATTTTCCCTAAGCAAACCGGTTATCCAAAAAAACGGCTCCTTAATGGTCTCACCCAGTTTTATTTCATAACCCTGCCCGAATTTCTCTCTTGCTGAATCACACCTAAAACGCGGGAAAGGCTTTTTGGGGACCTCAATGGCCACACCCAAGGCCCTCAGGTCGTCATCGTTCTTTTCAACCAACCGGGTCATGGCATGGATAACCATACGCTCGAACAGGTCCAATGCCTTTTCCATATCCTCTATCAGAATCTTTTTCACCTTTTTGGGTTCTTTGAGATAGGTCTCCAGATCGATATCCCGGTTTCTCCGAACCTCAATGTCCATTTGACTGAAATCAATCAAGTATTTACCCCTTTGCGCGCGGTCCGGGCTCTCGATCTCCAACCGGATGTTTGGCGAATCCACGAATACACCCTTGATCTTAGGATTATGGCATGCCAGGAATTTGGAGTAGATCATGCTATGGGTCATCACATAAAGTTGCCCTTTATAATGAATATTCGGGGTATGTTCCACATCATGGGCTAAAGGGTCGGTGACCGGGCTGATCTGTATCCTTTCCAGGTTAAACAAACCTTCATCTGCCAGGAACTGATGCATCGCATTGACAAAGGTGGTACGGAGGGCCAGAGCGGCATATAATGCATCCCCCACCCATTTTTGAAAATAATATTTATCCAAATAGTCTTTGAAGCTGGAACCCGCCTGGTTCAAGGCCGATTGAAAACCAAACAGGTTCTGTCCGATAACGGACATGGTTTCATCTTTCATGCGTTTTCTCCATCTCTCCCAGACTGCATGGGAACTCTTTTTTAGAATGAGCAATCATTGTGCCAGATGGAATATAAAATATTTGATAGGCAAATTCAATAGTTGGCGCCATTGTATCTCATTCCTTGAAAAAATCTAATACATTTTTGTCGTACGGAATTCGGTCTGAAGAACAAAAATGTACACCAAACACCTTGATCCATCTTCTAAAAATACGGGGAATCGGATCGTGAGTATGTGCACGAATCCTTTTTTCCCCTATTGGTAAGACACTCTTGATTATATCAAACCAATCGACTATATGTTCACTCTGGCCATTCAATCATTTGAGCAAGAATCTTGCAAATGATAAATCCTGATGCTGGAAAGCTATAATGTCATGAATTCCAGATCCATAAAAAATGCAGCCGAAAGAGAAACGGCGGGTTTCAAAAAAATCCACCTGAGGAACCGAAACCCCTGGTCACCCTCCCCTTTATCCCCTCCCATCAAGGGAAGGGAAATGGACTGGCTGAATTGATTAACCTTTTCAATATCGATGCATCATAGGAGGCCTGATCAAAATAGTCGACCCCCTGTGCCCAGCGAGTGACGGATGGAAAATGATCAGTTTTCAACGGGGGATGTTCCTTCTCCCGTTCTTAAGGGGAAGAAGCAGGTAGAATGACCCGTATGGATAAAGCGATCTATGTATGAAATGGAGACAAAGAACATATTGCGGTGAATTGACCCGAGCGCATATCGGGCGGGACGTGCTGCTCATGGGCTGGGTTGACGCCATAAGAGACCACGGAAATCTCTTGTTTATCCATCTCCGAGATGTCAAAGGTATGGTCCAGGTGGTATTTTCCCCTGAAAAAAACAGGGATTGTTACGAAACAGCCTCTTACCTTAGGGAAGAATGCATCATAGAGGTCTTTGGTCAAGTCGAAATCAGGGAAAAAGGCACGGAAAATCCAAAGCTGGAAACAGGCGACATTGAAGTCTTCGCAACCAACCTTGAAATATTGGCCAAATCCAAACCCCTACCTTTTCAGGTATCTGAAAAATCCATGGTTTTTGGAGAGGAGATTAAAAATAGACCCGAAAACATTGATGAAGACCTCCGTTTAAGGCATCGTTATCTTGATCTACGCAGGCCATCCATGCAGGAGATGTTTGTCAAACGGGACCAGATTACTCGTTGCATCAGGGAGTATCTTCAATCCCTTAGCTTTATCGAGGTCGAGACACCGTTTCTGACCAAAAGCACACCTGAAGGCGCCCGAGATTATCTGGTCCCAAGCAGGGTTCATCATGGCAAATTCTATGCCCTTCCCCAATCACCCCAGTTATTTAAGCAGCTTCTTATGATGAGCGGGATGGATCGGTATTTTCAGATAGCGCGATGTTTTCGTGATGAAGACCTACGACCCAACCGCCAACCGGAATTTACCCAAATGGATATGGAGGCATCCTTCATTGATGAGGAGTTCATTTACGAAACCGTAGAGGAACTAACCGTCCGAATCTTTGCCATCGGAGGGATTCGGCTCAACAGACCCTTTCCACGGATGACTTATCAGGAAGCCATGAACCGATATGGCTCAGACCGACCGGATATCCGTTTTGATATGAGCTTTGAGGATGTTACAACTACTTTAAAGGATACGAACTACACGGTTTTTCAACAGATCATCAAACAGGCCGGACGGATTAAAGGATTCCGTGTCAGAGATCAGGTCAAGGCGTTAAGTAAAAATATTCTGCAAAATGAATATGCTATGAAGATCGCACCTTCTTTTGGGGCCAAGGGTATGTCATGGATGAAGGTAATAGACGGCCGGCTCCAATCCAATATCGTCCAATTTTTTTCACCCGAGGAACAGAAAGCTTTAATGGATGGTTTTCGAGCTAAGGAAGGCGATACCCTGATTATGATCGCAGATCCATCCCTTGAGTTGGTGCACACGGTTTTAAATAAACTTCGCTTTCATATAGCCGAGCGCTTGGGATTGATTCCCAAAAACCAATACTGTCCCTTATGGGTTACGGATTTCCCCTTGTTTGAATTGAAGGAGGATGGTCTAAGCTCCCAGCACCACCCCTTTACCATGCCGGATCGGATCGATTTCAATCCCCATGATATGGAAGATCTCCTGAATCTTCGTTCCAGGGCCTATGATCTGGTCATGAATGGCGAGGAATTGGGAGGCGGGAGTATCCGGATCCACACCATGGAGATCCAGAACAGAATCTTTCAGGCCCTTAGCCTAACCCCGGATGAAATCGAGGCCAAATTCGGCTTCTTCCTCAGGGCGCTTGAATATGGAGCGCCACCCCATGGCGGTCTCGCGTTAGGCATGGATCGTGTTATATCCATGATTCTAAAAACATCCTCGATCAGAGATGTCATTGCATTCCCAAAGAATCGAAGCGCACTCTGCCCCTTAACACGCGCACCATCGGATACGGATATATCCCAACTGGATGAACTGGGCATCTCCATAAAGATGGGCGATGAAGCCATTAACAAAAATCTGGAGAATGCGCTTGATAAGGAAAAATCATCTTCGGGAATGACGAGATCAGAGAAGATTTCAAAGAGAGGGGTAGCTCATGTAGCAAAACTGGCAAGGTTAACCCTTTTGGATGACGATATGGATCAATATCAAAAGGATCTCAACACCATACTGTATTATGTGGACAAACTTGATGAAGTGGATACAAAAAATGTATCACCCATGAGCCACGCCATGGAGACAGAGAATATTTGGCGAGAAGATATAAAGAAATCGTCTAAAAACCCGGATACCCTTTTAGAGAACGCCCCTGAGCGAGAGGATCGGTACTATAAAGTGCCAAAAATTCTGGAGCGTTAATTAGTGCCCATCCAGAAATGAGAGATTTTGTTCAAGGTCAAGGAACGCGAAGATTGTAACCACAGGAATACATTGCAGTATTT